>NZ_JBDJPF010000049.1:0-54793 GCF_054957865.1 Streptomyces xingningensis | reverse complement strand
TTGCCGTGTGCGGCCAGCAGATGCGCGATCCGGTTACCCCACCGATCCAACTCCCGGTAGTTGAGGACCTGTTCACCGCACGCCAGCGCCGCGGCCTCGGGCGTCCGCCGCACCTGTCGTTGGAACAGCTCGGTCAAGGACGTGGCGGGGACCGCCGTCCGTGGTCCATGCCCGGCGGCCAGCTCCGCGTTCCGCTCGTCGGCGGGCAGCAGGGACAACGCCGGCACACCCGCCCCGGGATCGTCGAGCACCTGCCGCAGCAGGGCCGTGAAGTACGCCGGGATCCGCTCCGCCGTCTGCCGGTTGATGAGCGCGGGATCGTACTCGACGGTTCCCAGGAGGCGGCCGGCCACTTCGGCGAACACCATGGTGAGCGCGAATTGCGCCCGGGCCGGCGGCAGGCTCAGGGTCTCCGCGGTGAGCGCGCCGAGGCGCAGTGGCGCCCCCGCCGAGTTCACCGCCAGCGCTCCCAGGTCCACGTGCGCCGACGACCGGCCGCGATGGAGACCGAACGTGGCCTGGAATACCGGGGTGTGCCCCGGAATCCGGTCCGGACGCAGCCGGTCCACCGCCAGCGCGAACGGGAAGCGGTGGTGTGCCAGCCCGTCCCGCACCGTGGCGGACGTCCTGGCCACCAGCTCGGCGAAGGCCGGCCGGTCCGTGAAGTCGGCCCGCAGAGCGATGGTGTTGAGGCAGTACCCCACCGTCGTGGCGGCGCCGGCCCAACCGCGGTCGGCGACATGCGCTCCGACCACGATGTCGTCCTGGCCCGTCAGCCGGTGCAGAAGCGTCTGGTAGACCGCCAGCAGGGTGCTGTACACCGTGCTGCCATGGAGAGCGGCGAACCGGGCCACCCCGGTGCTGAGATCGGCGGGCAGCTCGAACCGGTGCGTGGTGTCACCGGTGTCCGCGCTCGCCCCCTGCCCGGCGGGCAGCCGCAGCCGGGGCGGATCGGCAAGGTGCCGCCGCCAGTAGGCCCAGTCCTCCTCCGCGGCCGCGCTGTCGAGGTAGCGCTCCTCCCGCTCGACGAAGTCCGTGAACGGCGTCGGCTCCGGCAGCCCGTCCACACCGTCGAGCAGCGTGTGCAGCTCGTCGGCGAGCACGGTCAGCGACCAGTGGTCGGCGACGATGTGGTGCACGGCGAACACCAACACCTGGCGGTCCGGCGCCTCGGTGGACAACCCGGCCCGCAGCAGTGGCCCGTTGCACAGATCGAAGGGCGTGCGGCGGAACCGCTCCAGGAACGCGTCCGGTGTCTCGTCCTCGGTGGGGCGGTCGATGACGACCCCCATCGACTCGTGCACCACCCGCTGGGGTTCGCCGTCCACCACGTCGAACGTCGTCCGCAGCGCCTCATGCCGCTCCACCAGTGTGCCGAGGGCCTTGTGCAGCGCGCCTCGGCCGAGTGTGCCGTGCAGCCGGACCGCGCGGGCGATGACATGGGCCGGATCGCCCGGTCGCAACCGGTCCAGCACCCAGATGGCCCGCTGGCCATGGCTGAGCGCGCGCGTCGTCGCGGTGCGGGTGTCCCGCACCGCACGGCCCGGGCCGAGGAGCCGGACCACCTGGCCGGCCACCTCCGCCAGGCTGTGGGCCGTCAGGAGGCCGGGCAGGGCGAGGGCGACGCCCAGGTCTCGTTCCACCTGCTGCTGGAGTTCGACGATGCCGAGCGAGTCCAGCCCGTGGCCGATCAGCCCCCTCCGCGGCGACGGGGCGGACGGCGTCCCGCCGACCGCGGTGACGACGTCCGTCAGATAGCGGAGGGCCAGGTCGGCTGTCGGGGCGGGAACCTCCCGCAGGTCCGTGAGCGATGACGTTCCCGGTGTGCCGCCGGGGGTGAACGGATCGGCTGCCGTGGTGAGCGAGCCGGACAGGTATGCCTCCCGGCAGGCCCCGCGCTGGATCTTCCCGCTGGACGTCTTCGGGACGGTGCCGGGCCGGATCAGGAGCACGCTTTCGACCTGGACACCGTTCTCGGTGGCCACCGCGCTCCGTACGGCCGCCGCGACCTCGGCGCCATCGGACGGCCGGAAGTCCGACCGCACCTCGCCGACCACGACGACCGGATCCGAGCCGGTGTCACCGGGGATCTGGAACACGGCGCAGCAACCGGGCCGCAGCGCAGGATGGCTGCGTTCCGCGGTGTTCTCGAGATCCTGTGGATAGTGGTTGCGCCCCCGCACGATCAGCAGGTCCTTCAGCCGTCCCACCACGAACAATTCGCCATGGGAAAGGAATCCAAGGTCACCCGTGCGCAGCCAGTTGACGGTGTCCCCGGGGCGTGACAGCCGGGCACCGAACGTTGCTCCGGAGGCTTCCGGGGAATTCCAGTAGCGCTGGGCCACGCTCGGCCCGGAGACCCAGATCTCACCGACCCGGTGCTCCGGCAGCTCGGTACGGGTCCGCGGGTCGACGACCACCAGGCCGTGTCCGGCGATCACGGTCCCGGCTCCGGTCAGTGGCCGACCATCGCTCGCTCGTACCGCGCGTCCCTCGTGGAGTGCTTCCCGGGCGAAGCGCCCGACGGCGGCCGCCGCGTCCGATGTGCCGCCCGTGACGATCAGCGTGCTCTCCGCCAGCCCGTAGCACGGGTAGAACGCCTTCCGCCGGAAGCCGCAGCTGGCGAACGCCGCGGTGAACGACTCCACCGTGTCCGGGCGGACCGGCTCGGCCCCGCAGAAGGCCAGTTGCCAGGTACTGAGGTCGAGTTCTTCCTTCTGCTCCTCGGTGACCTTGCGAACACACAGTTCGTAGGCGAAGTTCGGTCCTCCGCTGCAGGTGGCGCCCGTCGCGGAAATCGCCCGCAGCCAGTCGACCGGATTCCGCAGAAAGGCCAGCGGGGACATGAGGGTGACCGGGAAGCCATTGAAGACGGGCCCGAGAATGCCGCCGATCAATCCCATGTCGTGATAGGGCGGCAGCCAGATAACCCCTCGACTGCCCTCATGGAGACGGAACTTCCTACTGATCGCGTCCAGGTTGTGCAGCAGATTCCGGTGGGTGAGCAGCACGCCCTTCGGCGTGCCGGTGGACCCGGAGGTGTACTGGAGGAACGCCGGGGAGCCGAGTGACGGCGGCAAGGGCCCCGGGGTCTTCTCCGCTGAGGTCTCCTGGCCCCCGGTGGCGAGCCAGGTCAGCTCGCGCAGCCCCGGGAGAGGATCGGTGAACTGTCGTACAGAGGCGACCAGTTCGGTGGTCGTCATGGCGATCCGTGCGCCGGAGTCATGGGCGATGGCGCTGATCCGGTCCAGGGACCGGTCCCAGCGCGCGGGGTCCGGCGGATACACCGGAACCGCGAGTACTCCGGCGTAGAGGCAGCCGAAGAACGCCGCCACATATTCCGGGCCCGGTGGGTACAGCAGCAGTGCGCGCTCCCCGCGCGCTCCGTCGAGAGCGCAAGCCGTGGACCTGGCGCTCTCGTCGAGCTCCCGGTAGGTGACGCGACGGGCGGGTCCGGCCGCGGCGTCGGTGAGGAAGGTGAACGCCTCGCCGTACGGCGTGCGCCGCGCGCGCTCATGCAGCAGTTCCGGCAGTGTGCTCGCGAACATCCGCTCAGGCATCGTCATGTCCTCACCGTGAAATCCGGACGACGGCGGATGCGGTGCCGGCCGTCGCCATGGCGTGAACTTGCGGTTACGCGACGCTGATCCCGCCATCGACGGCGATCACGGCCCCGTTGGCATAGGCCGCCTCTGCCCGGGTGAGGTGGACGATCCACCATGCGATCTCCTCGGGGCTGCCGAGTCGGCGCGACGGGGTCTGCCGGGCGATTCGCCGGAAGAGATCCTGTTTTTCCTGCTCGGAGAACCCGGCACTGTCATGGATCCCGGTATCGGCGATGACGCCGGGGGCGACCCCGACCACCCGGACGCCTCGTGGGGCCAGCTCCAGCGCCCACGTCCTGGTCAGAAAGTCCAGCGCGACCTTGCCGGCGCCGTAGACGGAACTTCCGGCGATGCCCCGGATCCCCTGTACACCGGCCGTGCCGACATTGACCACGATGCCGCCGGTGGCTTCCAAGGCCTTGAGCGCCCGCTGAGTCAGGAAGATCGGGGCAAACAGATTGGTGGCGAACTCCTTCTCGACCAAGGTGCGGTCCAGCGCGTCCAGGTCCTCGTTGTGCCCGGTGATCGCCGCGTTGTTCACCAGCACATCGATACGGCCCAGGACCCGTGTCGCGGTCTCCGTGATCCGCTCGGGGGCGGTCGGATCCGTGATGTCGGCCACCAGGGAGTGGATGTTCCGGCGGCCCTCGGCGGTACCCGCCAGCTTGGCCGCGGTGCGCCCCACGACCAGCACCTCGGCGCCGCTGTCGGCGAAGGCGATGGCGGTGGCCCGGCCGATTCCGCTGCCGCCTCCGGTGATGAGGACGCCCTTGCCCCGGTGGGGGCGGTCCGCGGACTGCGTGTTCATGCGATCACCGTCTCCGTCGACTCCTGGGTGAGCACAGTGCGGCGCGACCGGCCCCAATGCCGTACGAGCGGAGCTTCCACGAAGGCGAAGAGCCACCAGGACAGCAACAGGGAAATCACCAGAAACGCCGCGGAGTAGAGCGCCTTCGCTCCGGCTCCCGCGGTCAAGCCGGGGTCGAACTCGTGGTGGAGGCGCTGGATGACGATCAGATGCACCATGTAGAAGGCGAAGGAGATGTTGCCCAGCCAGATCCACGACGGGCGACGCAGGAAGATCCTGCGCCCGCTGATGTCGGCGTGCGCCGTCGCCAGCACCAGCAGAGCGAGCGGGAGGGTGAGCAGTGTGGAGATCCCGTAGGGATAGTCCACTTGCAACGCGAGGAGATATCCGACGGGGATGGTGACCAGTGCGTAGCGAAACCTGGACGGGTACCTGGCCCCCGTGATCACGATCCGGGCCAGAATGATCCCCAGCAGGAATTCGAAGATCCGCACTGCCGGGAAGGTATAGGTCAGCCAGTTCTGCAGGAAGGTGATGTGCAGTCCGCCCCACAGGGGTTCGGACGATGTCAGACGTACGGCGGCGATCGGCAGAACGGTGATCGCGGTGGTGCACAGCGCGGCGGCCAGCCACAGCGCGCCGGCCCGGAATGTGCTGATGACTCGGTGCAGGAACGGGAAGCAGAAGTAGAAGAACGCCTCGCACCCCAGGGACCAGGACACCGGATTCACTCCTGCCTGGAGCTTCTGGTCCGGTATCCAGGCGTCAAAGAGGAAGAAGGTGCTCGCGCCCTGGAGAGCCGAGATTTGTTCCCCGGCGCCGATGAGCAGAACGAGCGCCACCACCCAGGTCACCGCGTGGTTGGGGAAGATCTTGACCAGCCGCCGTCTCCAGAATGCGGGCGCCGTGTCACCGTGTCTGGCGGACCAGGTCAGCACAAAACCGCTGAGCAAGAAGAAGAACGACACGCCGGCGAGCGACATGCGCATCACCAGAGCAGGGAACGCATCACGGTCGAAATCGCCCGTCCGATACCAGACATAGAAGTAGAGATGCGAGACGAAGACGAGCAGCGCGGCGAAGAATCGCAGCGGGGTGAGCGAATCCAGCCTGCCGCGCTCGGCCACGCCGCTGTTCTCCGGACTGCCAACGACCCGGTTTTCCGGTGAAGTCACTGTCACTCCCGTCTCGGCTAGCTGGTCGCCTTCCGGCCGTCCGCCCGGAACACATTGACGTACATATGGGAGTAGTCGGTGGACATGGTCGACACCAAGGCGAGGCCGGCCCGCCGCCCGATCTCGGTGAATTCCGACAGGGTGCGTTCCTTGCCGCCGAGCAGCAGCATGATCCGCAGATTCGCGTCGGCGACATGCAGTTGGTGATCGTCGTCCGACAGGATGCGTTCGACGACGAGGACCCGGCCGCCCGGCCCCGCGGCCTCGGCGCAGCCACGCAGGATTCTCGTGGCGTCGTCCTGTCCCCAGTTGCGGAGGATGTTGGTGAGCACATAGGTGTCACCACCCGCCGGCATCGGGTCGAACAGGCTCTGGGTCACGATCGAGCACCGGTCACCGAGCGGTTCGAGCACCCGGGACGCCGGGCTCGCGGTCTGCTCTGGATCCTCGACCAGCACGCCGCGCAGGTGCGGGTATGCGGTGAGGAGTTCGGACAGGAAAGTTCCGGCTCCGGTGCCACCGCCGATGTCGACGACCTTTTTCAGGGACTTCCAGTCGAATGCCTTCCGTATGTCGGGGCCGAACCAGGTGGTGTGGCCGGCCATCAGGGCATTGAAGGACAGCGCTGGATCCGCGTAGTCGTCCTGATCCCGCCAGAATGGACGGCCGAACACCTCCTCGTATATCGACCCGCCCGTGCGGATGCCGAGTTCCACCTGTGCGGTGATACGGTCGAGCTTCGCACCGAAGCCGTTCTGGTCGAGAAATCTGCGCAGCCCCATCGGGTGATCGTCCCGGAAGTACGCCCCGAGTTCCGTGACTTCGTATTCTCCCGGCCCGGTCTCGCGGAACACTCCGAGAACCGCGAGATAACGCAGCAGCCGCCCCAGGGCGTCCGGATCGCTCTCGGTCCGTTTTGCAAGCTCCTCCACCCGGTTCGTCCCGGCGGCGATCAGGTCGGGAAGTCGCCAGGTGGCGGCTGTGCGCACGGCCCATGGCGCCATAAGACTGGAGATCTTTGCGACCTCATCCGACAACCGCACATCTTTTGCTGGTTGGTCGGCCACACGCATCCTCCATGTCTGACGTTGAGCACCGGTACCCGATAGGTTGCCGTCAGCCGGTCGGTACGGACCCTCGAGCGGACAGAATTACGACCGAAACTTGGATCGTGATTCCGAGCTGGGTAGGGTCGGGGTTGAATCGGGCAACTCCATGGGTTTGAACCGTTTCTCGGCCGATCTTTTCCATCATTCAGTGCCGTTGTGCAGACATGTGAAACGGTGCGAATCCCGGTACCGCCTGCCGCCCGCTAAGGAGGAACCCCGCGTGTCGAGGGAAGCCGTATCCCAGCTGTACCTGCGCTGGCTCAAGGACGTGTGGAGCGCAGATGCCGAAACCATCAGGAAATCGCTCGGGGAAATCGTCACTCCGGACTTCGTGGGGCACTGGCCGGAACACCGGGTGAACGGCGCCCGCGAACTGGCCGATTGGGTGTCCACCGGCGTCTCCTTCTTCGACGACCTGTCCGCCACGGTGACCCAGGGGCCGCTCATCGACGGGAACCTGGTCGCCGCTCGCTGGCTGCTCTCCGGCAAGTACGCCGGCGGCCTTCCCTCCGTCAGCGCGCCCGTCGGCACGCTGATCGAGGTTCACCATGTGGACATCCTCCGGGTGCGCGACGACAAGTTCGCCGAGTTGTGGGCGAGTTCCGACCAGGTGGAGGGGCTCAAGCAGATAGGCGCCAACTCGTACACGGGCTGCCAGTGGTTCCAGAGCGGAGCCGCGCTCGGCATATGAGGACACCAGGGCCTCCCGTGGCCGCGCACGGCGGCACGGGAGGCCCCGATATGAGGCGCCGCCACGGTGGCCGCCTCGGAAGGGACGGCTCGCCGATGAGCGTCACGGCAACCGTGCGGCTGAACAACGGACTGGCCATGCCACGGGTGGGGTTCGGCTCCTTCCAGATACCGGAGGGGGATACCGCCCGGGCGATCGACACGGCCCTGGACGCCGGGTACCGCGCGATCGACACCGCTGCGGTCTACGGAAACGAGAGCGCCGTCGGCAAGGCCGTCGCGGCCTCCGGCCTGCCGCGCGCGTCGCTGTTCGTCATCACAAAGCTGTGGAACAGCGACCACGGCTACCACAGTGCCCTGGACGCCTTTGACTCCAGCCTCGACAGGCTGGGGCTCGCCCACGTCGATCTGTACCTGATCCACTGGCCGGTTCCGGAGCGGGACCGCTACCTGGAGACCTGGGAGGCCCTGCAGGCCCTCGCGTCACAAGGACGCGTACGGGCCATCGGGGTGTCCAACTTCGGGATCGCGCACCTGCGTCGGCTGATCGACGCAACCGGAGTCGTGCCCGCGGTCAACCAGATCGAGCTGCATCCATGGCTGCCGCAGGCGCAGTTGCGGGCCTTTCACGCCGAGCACGGCATCGCGACCCAGGCGTGGAGCCCCTTGGGGCAGGGCCGTGGACTGCTGTCGGACCCGCGCCTGGCGGCCGTCGCCGCCTCTCTCGGAAAGACCCCTGCGCAGATCGTGTTGCGCTGGCATCTCGAGCTGGGCAACCTGGTCATACCGAAGTCCGCGTCACCGGAGCGGATCCGGGAGAACATCGACCTCTTTGACTTCGAGCTCAGCGCGGCCGATCACACGCTCCTCGCCACCCTGGACACGGGGGTGAGACTGGGCCCGGACCCGGACACTTTCCACCATGTCTGATCACGATCAGGCCGGCTTGCCGGTCTCCGGTTCGTCCGCCGCCCGCGGCTTGGCCAGGGCGACCTGCCGGACCACGGTGATGCCGGTGATGACGGTCAGCAATTGGACGCCTGCCGCGCCGCCGTAGCCGAAGTGATAGCCGTCCAGCAGCGCCGCGTTGCCCTGCCGGGCGGAGGATTCCGTGACCGCCGCGGCCAGCGTGCCGAACACGGCGAGCCCCAGCGCACCACCGATCTGCTGCGAGGTGCTGACCAGCCCGGAGGCCAGCCCCTGCTGGGAGTCGGGCACCTTGGACGTTGCCACGATCATGGAGGGCGCGTAGGCGAGCATGGAACCGAAGCTGGTCAGCAGAATGCCGGGCAGCACATCCACGAAGTAGTTCCCGCCGACCGGGGCGCGGCTCAGCCACAGCGCGCCGAGCACCGCCCCGGCCGGCCCGGCGATCAGCAGAACGCGCGGCCCCAGCTTGTCCATCAGGGTGGCGGTCTGCCGCACCAGCAGGGCACCGAGGACGGTGACCGGGGCGAAGGAGAGCCCCGCCTGCAAGGGGGTGAAGTGCAGGACCTCTTGGAGATAGAGGGCGGTGAAGAAGACGATGGCCGCCGGCCCCGCGGTGTTGGTGAGGTTGATCAGATTGCCGGCCAGCACATTCCGGTTGCGGAAGATGTCGAACCGGACCAGAGGTTCCGGGTGACGGCGCTCGATGAGCACGAAGACGACGAGCACGGCCAGGCCGACCGCGAGAACGGAGGAGATGAGCGGGGAGAATCCCCGGTCGGAGACCGAGGTGATCGCGAAGACGGTCAGCACCAGTCCCGAAGTGAGGGTGGCGGCTCCGAAAAGGTCGAGCCGGGACCCGCCGTCCTGCCGGGCGGGCTGGGCCAGCCGCCGGGCCTGGAGCACGGCGAACACCCCGATCGGCACATTGACCAGGAACACCGACCGCCATCCCAGCAGGTCGGTCAGCAGCCCGCCCACCGCATAGCCGCTCACCGCGCCGAGGGAGGCGACCGCGCTCCAGACGGCCATCGCCTTGTTGCGCTCGGGTCCCTCGCCGAAGGTCGTGGTGAGCAGGGCGAGCGTGGACGGTACGACCATGGCGGCGCCGAGCCCCTGGACGCCACGGGCCGCGAAGATGTGCCATCCCTGCTGGCTCGCCCCGCACAGCGCCGATGCGACGGTGAACAGGACGATGCCCGATATGAACACTCTGCGCTTGCCCAGCAGGTCGCCCGCGCGGCCGGCCAGCACCAGGAAGCCACCGAACGTCAGCGCGTATGCAGTCGTGACCCATGGCAGGTGTGCCGGGGCGATGTCCAGTCCCCGCTGGAGCTTCGGGTTGGCCACGGTGACGACCGTGACATCCAAGGTGACCATGAACTGGGCTAAGCAGAGCACCGCCAGGGCCAGCCGCGGCGGGGAGGGCTGCGTGTCCATCGGTCGTTCTTCCCTCTCTCTTCCCATGAGAACTGCCGGCCGTACGCGAACCGACGCTCCGATGGGTCGGCACGGGCCCCGCGGCGCTTCCGCAGTTGCACTAGCTGCCGATGGACTGCGTGCGCCGGAAAGCGTCGTACGGATCGTAGGTCCGCTTGACTCTGAGCAGCCGTGAATAGTTCTCACCGTAGTAGGCCTCCTGCCAGTTGCGCAGGCCGGGGTCCGGAAAGTTGATGAACGAGCGACCGGAGTAGCAATCGAGCACGTCCATGCCGCGGTTGACCCAGTCCATGGCCACCTCGCGATCCCCCGGGATATCCGTGGAGGACGCGAACCCCGCCGAGAAGGCCAGGAAAACCTGTGCCTTGCGGTGCACATACGCGGTGTCGGTGCAGTGCGGCTCGTTCGCCGCGCCTCCGACCGCGTATGCCGCCAGGTTGTGGAACTGGCCGCTTTTCCGGTTGGTGTCGAAGACGCGCAGGGCGTCGTCGATGCCCTGCTTCGGCAGTGCCGTGTCGAACATCCGGTTGTGCACGATGAGCGCCTGATGCCGCTCGATATTGGCGACGGGGTTGTAGCCGACGTAGTGGCACTGGTCCACCGTGCCGGTGCAGCCCCACAGCCCCATCATCGCCTGATGGTAGGTGAGGTCCTGTCCGGAGCGGGTGGCCGGCGCCGCGCCCACTGCGGAGACCAACTCGTCGACCGCCGCATCGCGTTCGGCGGGGGTGCCGAGATAACCGCCCTGCACCTGCACCAGCGGGGTGCTGCCCTGCTTGGCGTCGATGAGCAGGATGTTCAGTGTGGTGCCGATGTTGCGTGAGCCATCGATGACCCACTGCTGCCAGGCGCCGAGCACCGTCGCCGCATGGTCGTAGGACCAGGACAGGTCGAAGGTGGCGACCCTGGGAGCGTGCACCGGACTCTCCACGAATTCGGTGACGATCCCGAAGTTGCCGCCGCCGCCTCCGCGCAGCGCCCAGAAGAGGTCGGACTCCCGGTCACCGGAGCAGTCCACGATCCGCCCGTCGGCCAGGGCGACCCGCGCCGAGAGCAGCCGGTCCGCACCCAGGCCGAACTTGCGGGTGAGCCAGCCGATTCCGCCTCCCGTGACATATCCGCCGGGGCATACCGACCCGCACAGCCCGGCGGGCAGTTGGAGGTCGTATGCGGTGAGTTTGTCCATGACGTCGACCGCCTGCGCGCCCGGTCCGAGTCGCACGGTGTCCGGGGTGGCCACGATGTGCTTGATCCTGGAGAGGTCGATGACCAGCCCGTTGATCGTGGACCAGCCCACCAGATTGTGGCCGCCACTGCGCGGGGTGAACGGCAATTCGTTGTCCAGGGCGAAGCGCAGACAGGCCACGACATCGCGCTCGGTCCGGCAGTAGGCGATCCCCTGCGGGTTGATGGCGTCGAACTCGAGGGTCGCGAGGTGCTTGGCATTGTTGTATCCGACGTCCGACGGCAGCACGAGCGATCCGCTCAGTTGTGAGCGCAGCCGGTCCCACTTCACCGTTGTGCCCGAGGCGGTGGACATGACCGGCATGGGAACTCCGCCCATGGCTGTGGCCACGGCCCCAGCCGTTCCCGCGCGAAGCAACGACCGTCGGCTGAGCATGTGATGTCCCCCTTGGGCAACCGCCGAGAGCGGTCGCGTCGGCATCTCGAGCAAGGATGGGGGGATCATGACCGAACAGCCGTCGGCCGTCCCGCCGGCGGACAGAAGCCGAACAGAGAAGGGCGTCCTACCGGTACTGCCGCCGCAGCCCGCGCTCCGGATTCCAGGCGTCGATGACCAAGTGGTCCGCCGTGTCGGCGATGCTCAGGAACACGACCTCGGTGAGCTCGATCCGGAACCGGTGGCTTCGGTCCAGCCGGGTCGGATCGGTGACCTCGTGTGCCAGCCCGGCGATCTTCGCGTCACCCACCCAGGAACCCTGGTCGGTGTCCGGTGTGTCCACGGTGGCGCAGTGCAGCGCGAGCCGTGGGTCACGGCGCAGGTCGAGGGCCTTGAGAGAGCCCGCGATGGAGCCGAGCCAGGGGCCGTCGTCGCTGAAGTCCACTTCGGTCGCGCTGATCCGGGGGGATCCGTCCTTGCGCAGCGTCGCGAGCGTGCTGTGTTTGAAAGCCGTGAAGCGGTCGCGGACCCGTGCGGCGAACGCGGGTTCTGCGGCTGCCAGTTCATGCCACCACACCATGGTCGCATCATGCCAGAGCGGGTGATCCCGCGGGCCGGTCCGCCGGGCGGCTCCCGATGCTCTGCGCATGGCGGAAGAACCGCCCGGGATCGTAACGGCGCTGCACGGCAAGCAGTCTCGGGTAATTCGTCCCGTGGTAGCTCCGGTGCGGGTCCGGCAGGGCGGGGTCGGGGAAGTTGACGTAGGAGCGGCCGTTGGAGTGCGGGTCGATGACCCGGAAGCCGTCGTCGACCCACGCGTCGGCTGCGGCGCCGATCTCCGCGGGGGAGTTTGAGGTTTGGAAGCCGGCCGCGTATCCGGTGTGGAACAACGCGTCGCGGTGCACATACGCGGTCGCCTCCGGCGAGGGTTCGTTCGCGACCCCGCCCAGGGCCCGGAAGTTGAGGGCGCGGAAATACCCCGAGGGCCCGTCCGCTTCGAAGACCGCCAGCGCGTCGGTGAGCCCCGTCCCGCTCAGCGGGGCGCCGAACATCCGGCTGCGGTCCCGTACGAACCGGTGCCGCGGGATCGCCGCGTCCGGATTGTGGCCCACCAGGTGGCTCCGCGCCGTCGTCCAGCCCTCACAGCCGAACAGCCGCATCATCGCCGCCCGGTAGGGCAGGTCGCGGTGGACCGCGGTGACCGGCGGCCGGCCGACGGCGGAGACCAGCTCGGCCACCAGTGGCTCCAGGGCGCTGTGCGGCCCCAGGTAGCCGCCCTGCACCAGGACGGCCGGTGCTGTCCCGCCCGTGCTGTCCAGGGACAGCACCACCAGCGTGGAGGCCAGGTCGACCGGGCCGCGCATCATCCACCACTGCCACTCCTCGGCAAGCCGCGCGGCCGAATCCCAGGGCCATGTCAAGGTGAAGCACACGATCCTCGGAACCCGGGTGGGGCGCACCTCCAAGTCGGTGACGATGCCCAGGTTTCCGCCGCCACATCCCCGCAGGGCCCAGAACAGGTCGGGGTGTTCGTCGGCCGAGCACCGAACGAGCCGCCCGTCGGCGAGTACCACCCGAGCCGATGTCATCCGGTCGCTGCCGAGCCCGAATTTACGGGTCTGCCAGCCGTTCCCGCCGCCGAGCAGATAGCCGGCGAGCCCGACGGACGGGTCCGAACCCGCTGTGACCTGGATTCCTCGCCGGGCCAGCAGGGCGACCACATCGACGGCCTGTGCTCCGGGGCCGATGTGCACCGTCGAGGGACCGGCCACCACATGGGCGAGCCGTGACAGATCGATCACGAGCCCCTCGGTGGTCGACCAGCCGGCCAGGCTGTGCCCGCCGCTGCGCGGGGTGGCGTGGATGCCGCGGTCCTGGGCGAACAGGACACAGGTCCGCACATCGTCCGGCGATGCGCAATAGGCGATCGCCGCCGGGCGTATGCGGTCGAACTGGCCGAGGGCGAGACGGCGGGCGCGCCGGTAGTCCGCGTCCTCCGGCAGGACGAGGTCTCCCGTCAGGTGACTGCGCAGTGTCGCCCACTCGGTGGCCGGTCTCCCGGCGGTGCTCATCGATCCACCGGCCCGCACCAGGCGTGCAGGGCCGAGGCCAGCTCCTCGCGCCGGTCACCGGAGCCTGCCCACGCCACATGGCCGTCCGGTCGGACCAGGACGGCGGCGGGCAGCCGCCGGCCGCGAATCCGTCCCCGCACCGGGGTGACGCGGCTCGCCCACGGCCGTGCGACGGATGTCGGCACACCGTCCCCGGTCTGGTCGAGGAGGACGAACGCGCGCTCGCGAAAGGCGCTGAACAGCCGGGATCCACCGGGCAGTTCCGCGTCCGGCAGCCGCCGCCCCACCAGCCGGTGCTCGCCCCGGCGGCGCGGATAGCGCAGGGCCAGGCCCGCGAACTGCCGCAGCACCGGAGGCTGGAGCCGGCCGACATGCATCAGCCGGGTGCTCAGCCCGCGTGCGATGCGGCCGGTCAGGAGGTCGGACGTCTCGAAGCGGAAGGCGACATCGGTCTTGCGGAGCATCGAGGCGGCGATGGGCGAACGTTCCCGCTGGTATGAGTCCAGCAGTCCGGCCGGTGCCCGGCCCAGGGCCTCGGCGGCGAGCTTCCACCCCAGGTTCATCGCATCGTGGATGCCCATCTGGAGGCCCTGCCCGCCGGACGGCAGATGGGTGTGTGCCGCGTCGCCGGCCAGGAACACCCGGCCCGCCCGGTACCGTTCGGCCTGCCGCTGCTCGCTGCGGAACCGCGACATCCAGACCGGCTCGTGCACCCCGAGGTCGTCCTGGAAGATCGAGACCACGCTTTCGCGGAGCTCTTCCTCCGTCACCGGGCGATCGGCCGGGATCCGCATCCGCTCGTGGTCGAGTATCACCAGCCGGAATATGCCGTCGTGCAGGGGAAACACCGCCACCATGCCCCGCCGGGTGATCCGGGCGTCCACCGGAGGTGTCGGAGGCGCGGACAGCCGCACATCGGCGACGATCAGGGACTCCCGGTAGGACCGGCCGGAGAAGCCGATGCCGCTGAGTGTCCGGACATCGCTGTGCACGCCGTCGCAGCCGATGAGGTAGTCGGACCGTTCGGTCCAGGTGCCGTCCCGTCCGTGCACCTCGATGGTCACCCCCGAGGAGTCCTGGGCGAGGCCGACCAGCTCTGCCCCGCGGACGATCTCCGCGCCGGCCTTGACGGCGTATTCCCGGAGAACGTCCTCCGTCCGGCCCTGCTCAAGGATCAGCACATAGGGAAACGGCGTGTCGAGACGGCCGTAGTCGAGGAAGCCGCGGCGGTCACCCAGCGGCTGCATCCGCCAGGGCAGGCCGCGCTCGACGAATGCCCCGGCCATCCCGCGCAGGTCGAACAGTTCCAGGGTCCTCGGTTCGAGACCGATGGCCCTTGACCACTCGACGCGCCGCGGTCGTTTGTCCAGCACCCTGCACCGGATGCCGGCTGCGGCCAGTTCGGCCGCCAGCGTCAGACCGGTCGGGCCCGCGCCGACCACCACCACCGTGGGAGCGCCGTCCGTCTCGTTCACCGCAGCTTCACCGACTCGGTGATATTGCCTCGCACCCGGGCGGCCGGTACCGCCGCGTCCACGGGACGCATGACCATCGGCATGCCATGCCTGGGCACAAAGGAGATGCGCATCGCCCGGTCGACCCGTGTCCCGGGCACCAGCGAGGGACGGAAGCGCTGCAACAACATGGCGAGAACGACTTTGACCTCCAGCAGGGCGAAGTGTTTCCCGAGACAGAAGTGCGCCCCGGCCCCGAACGGCAGGTACTCGTAGGGCGATCTGTCTGCTTGCGTCCAGCGCCCGGGATCGAAACGCAGTGGGTCGGGATAGAGCTCGGGGATCCGGTGTGTGACATAAGGGCTGTAGAAGATCAGTGCACCGGCCGGCAGCCGGTACGGGCCGAGCCGGGCATCGGCCGCCGTGTAGCGCAGCAGCATGGGCGACGGCGGCAGGATGCGCAACACCTCCTTGAGCACGGCGTCGAGCAGGGGCAGGTGATCCAGGTCCCCGGCCTGCGGGGGCTCGCCGCCGAGGCGGTCGCGCAGCTCGGCGACCAGCCGGGTGAGCACCTCCGGGTGCTGGTCGAGCAGGAACAGCGTCCACAGGAGGGTCGAGATATTGCTGTCGTGGCAGAACGCGGTGTACGCCTCGGCCACCAGCTCGTCGTCACTGAGTGCCGTGCCGCTCTCGTCCCTGGCGGTCATCATGGACGACAACACATCGGTGCGTCGCTCCGTGCTGCCGCGCTTGGTGGCTATCAGCCGGCGCAGGAAGTCCTCGATCTCCACGGAGGTGCGCAGGGCCGTGCGGTAGGTGGTTCCCGGGAGGTCGAAGGGGAAGACCAGGGTCGCGGGGGAGGCCGCGACCGACAGCAGCCGGTCGATCAGCCGCTGCAACCGGCGTGCCTCCGCCGGGGCTTCGACGTCGAGAATGGTGCGCAGCGCCGCCTGAGTGACCAATTGCGCCAAGTCCCGCTCCAGCCGCCTGACTTGGCCGGTCCGCCAGCCGTCCAGCATCCGGCCGGTCAGCTCGACCAGGGCATCGCGGTGGGTCAGCACCCTGCGGGCGTGCAACGCGGGTTGCATGAGCCGTCGGTGCTGCCGGTGTTTCTGGCCGTTGAGCCGCAGCAACCCATTGCTCAGGCGAAGGAACGAAGAGTCGGGCGGCATGCGCACTTCGCGGAATGCATCGACGATGAACAACTCCGGTTCGGCGAACAGCAGTCGCAGATGTTCCGGGGAGAAAACAAAGACATGGCGTGGGTTCGCGGCATTCCACGCGCTGACGCCACCGAATCGGTGGTATTGGCGCAGAAAGTATTCGGTCGGGTCCTGCAACATACGCAATCCGCGGGTGCGCCAGCCGAAGAACGGTATGTTCAGCGGTGCCGGAAGACGATCAACAGGGGCCCTGCCGACCTCGGTCATCATTCCACTCCTCGTCCGCATCGAAACGGACAACGCCGGGACCGGTAGCCCCTGTTACCGAGGCTGCTGTCACCGGACCCAAAACTATAGTGATCGCGATTGCCGGCATGGGTGGGCGACAGATTGCTGACAGCTGCGACCGCTTCCCCGGTTCCGGCTGGCATGCTCAGCACGGAACATGCACGGATTCTGCTTCCCCGACCTGATGCGAAGCGAGGACCCATGGCATTGGCGAATGCTGACTGGAACGCGCTGCGTGCGGCCCTTGCCGGGGCGCTCGTTCTTCCGGGGGACGACGGCTATGACGAGTCCCGCGTCCTCATACTCAAGCAATTCGACCACATACGGCCGCAGGCGATTGCCAAGTGCGCCGATGCGAACGATGTGCGGCAGTGTGTGCTTTTCGCCCGCCGGCACGGGATTCGTGTGCACCCCCGAAGCGGCGGGCACAGCTTCGCCGGATACTCCACCGGTGCCGGTCTGGTCATCGATCTCTCGGCGATGGACGCGGTCGAGGTCGTCGACGGGTGCGTGCGAGCCCAGGCCGGTGCCCAACTGGTGGATGTTTACGACAAGACGCTCACCGAGAACCTGGCGGTGCCGAGCGGCTGGTGCCCGACCGTCGCCGTCGGCGGGCTCGCGCTGGGCGGCGGCGTCGGGCTCGAGACGCGCAAGTTCGGGCTCACCGTGGACCATGTGCGTTCGATCACCGTCGTCCTGGCCGACGGCCGGGTCGTGCGGTGCGACGAGGAGCGGCACGCGGACCTGTTCTGGGCGCTGCGGGGCGGTGGCGGGGGGAACTTCGGGATCGCGGTCGACTTCGAGTTCCGGCCGGTCCCGGTGGGCGACGTGGTCGACTACAAGCTGACGTGGCCTTGGCGCTCCGCGCCGGACGTCATCGACGCCTGGCAGCGCTGGGCGCCCTTCGCGCCGGACGACCTGGCCGCCGTGGTGAACATCGGGGTGATGGGCACCGAGCCGTTCGGGGACCCGGAAATCGCCGTCGCGGGGGTGTGGCACGGTGAACCACTGGGACTCAACCCCCTGTTGCAGCGGCTGGTCGATGCCGTCCGGACCGAACCGGCGATGAGCTGCGTGAGCCTGCGCCAGTACCGGGAGATGCTGATGGACTGGTTTGACTGCGGCGGCTACAGCGCGGCCGAGGCGCATGTCGTCGGCCACAACCCGGCCGCCAGGATCGACCGGTACGCCTTCTCCCTCGCCAGAGGAGGGTTCTTCGACCGCGCGGTGCCCGCCGAGGGAATCGCAGAACTGCTCGGCCGGTTCGGTGCGGATGCCTTCCCGGGACAACGGCGGGACCTGAACTTCATCGCGTTCGGCGGGGCCTGCAACCGGGTCGCCCCCGACTCGACCGCCTTTGTGCACCGCGACAGCCTCTTCTATGCCGGATATTCCGTGGACATGGACCCGGTGGTCACCGAAGACGGCACACGAGTGGCCAGGCGATGGATCGATTCCTCCTGGGAAGTTCTGCGCACCTGGTCATCAGGCCATGGCTATCAGAACTTCATGGACGCGGAGTTGGCCGCATGGCAGGACTCCTATTACGGGACCAACTACCCCAGGTTGCGACAGATCAAATCGGTCTACGACCCGGATGGATTCTTCGATTTCCCGAAGGCGATTTAGCCCGCAATGGCACTCCGGTGAGCAGCCGTCCGAACTCTGTCAGCGAGGGCCGTTGGCCCATGGGCGCGAGGCTAACATCGGGCCATGTGATCCATCACCTGTGATCCATTGAGGAATGTCCTCGCCAGTGGTCGGAAGCGGATTGCTCGTGCCCGGCGGCAGGCGGCCTTTCCCGAGAGGAAAGCACGATGGCAAATGCGGCGCCGGATGATACCCGCGACACACAGGATGGCCCGACGGGCGTGTACACGGATGTGTCCCGGGTCCTCGGGTCCACACTGCACCACGGCTACTGGGAGGGGTTGCCACCGGGCGCCTCCGTGACCGAGGCCGCGTCACGCATGACGGACCTGCTCATCTCCCGGATCAGGTGCGTGCCGGGCGAAAGGGTGCTCGATCTGGGCTGTGGGATCGGTGAACCCGGCATCCGTCTGGGCAGGACGAGCGGAGCCGAGGTCGTCGGAGTGTCCATCACCGAGTCCGAGATCGCCCTGGCCAACGCGGCGGCCCGAGCCGAAGGACTCGGCCACCGAGTGTCCTTCCGGTACGGCGACGTCCTGGCACTGCCCTTCCCCGATGCCTCCTTTGACGCCGTCTACGCCCTGGAGTTCCTGTTCCAGATTCCCGACCGGGCGTTGGCACTCCGGGAGATAGGACGCGTCCTCAAGCCGGGCGGGCGGTTCGAGACCACGGACTACTATCTGACGGCCCCGGTGTCTGCCGCCGGCGCCCCGATCCTCGCCGACTTCCGCCGGATTGCCCTGGTGGAGACGCTCACCGACCTCGACCGGTATGTCGCCGAGCTTCGGCAGGCGAGTCTCGAGCCTGTGGAGGCGGCCGACATCAGCGTGCATGTATGGCCCACCAGGGCCCGCCACGCCACGCTGCTTCGGGCGGCCCGCCACACTCTGGCGCCGGTGATGAGCGCACCGGCCATCGACGAGGTCATCGCCATCACCGAGCGGATCGAGGAGGTGCCGGAACTCGGATACCTCCTGTTGTCCGCACGGCGGCCGCTCGGCTCGTGACGTCACGACGGGCCGCGTGGCAGTGGCCTGGATCCCCGTCGATTCCACTCCGCGGACCCAAGGAGCGCATGTGACGAGCGTTGCAGACAGTGATCAGGACAAGACATCGGTGTTCCTGGTGCAGCAGGGCGTCTGGGACATGCCGCTGGAATCGATGCCCCTGGCATCGGGCTATCTCAAGGCGACGGCCCTGGCCGATGACCGCATCCGGGAACGGGCCGACATCACGATTCACAACTTCCGGGGCGGTGCCACCAATGCCGCGATGGCCAACTCGATGTTTGCCTTCGGCACACCCGATGTGCTGGCCTGTTCCGTGCTGGGCTGGAACTTCTACTCCTTCGGGGCCCTGGCCGCCACCTTCAAACAGCTGAACCCGGACGGCTGGGTGGTGTTCGGCGGCACTCATGTGGCCCAGCAGGCCGAGCGCGTCTTCCGGATGTTCCCCGAGGTGGATGTAGTGGTCAACGGCGAGGGAGAGTTGACGTTCCGGGACCTGCTCGGCAGCTATCTCTCCGGAACCGGCAAGCACGAGCTCGGCGCGGTCGCCGGCATCTCCTTCCGGAGCGCCGAGGGCGAGGTCGTCAATACTGCGGATCGGGATCGGATCGAGGATCTGGAAATCATCCCCTCGCCCTTTCTCACCGGTGCCCTGGATCTCACGGACGAGGAGGGCCGGTTCCGGTACGACGTGGCCCTGATGGAGACCAACCGAGGCTGTCCGTACAAGTGCGCCTTTTGCTATTGGGGCGGTGCCGTGGGGCAGAAGGTGAGGGCCTTCTCGATGGACCGGCTCCGGGCGGAGCTCGAGCTGTTCGCCAAGCTCAAGGTCCACACCATTGTGGCCTGCGACGCCAACTTCGGCCTGTTGCAGCAGGACGTCGAGTTCGTTCAGGCGCTCATCGAGACGAGGGAGAAATACGGCTTCCCTCGGGCACTGGAGACCTCCTGGGCCAAGAACAAGTCCAAGACGTTCTTTCGGATTGTCAAGATGATGAAGGACGCGGGGATGCGCAGCTCCTTCACCCTCGCGCTCCAGACCCTCAACGACAACGCCCTGGAGAACATGAACCGGCGCAATATGAAGGTCAACGAATGGGAGGATCTCGCCGCCTGGCTGGACAAGGAAGGACTGGACTGCTACGCAGAGTTGATCTGGGGTGCGCCGGGTGAAACTGTCGAATCCTTTATGGAGGGCTACGACCGGCTGGCACGCAGGGTGTCCCGGATAGCGATCTACCCGATACTGCTGCTGCCCAACACCGACTACATGGAGAAGAAGGAGCTCTTCGGCATCAAGGCGGTGCGGGGTGACCATGACGACTTTGAATACGTGCTCTCGCACAACACCATGACCTTCGCCGAGAACCAGCAGATGCAACGATTCCTCTTCTGGGCCCGGGTGGTTGCCGAGAACGCGGTGCTCCGTTACATCTGGGTTGGGCTGCGACAGTTGGCGGGGATTGGCCAGTCCCAGGTGCTGCGCAACCTGGACAGTTGGATCGCCACGGTGGACGATGCGGCCGCCGTGCCTCTGCGTTCCGCTCTCACCACGGCCGTCGGTGGAACCAATTCCTTTGGCGCGGCGATCAGTTACCTCTACACGGAGCCCGCGGCCGAGCGTCTGCTGTACCGTTGGTGGACCGAATCGGTGCGTCCGTTGGTGCCGGCCGATGTGGCCCCGTTGCTCGACGAGATCTTCCGCTATGACCTGCTCACGCAACCCGTCTACCGTCCGGGGAACATATCGCCCGACGATGACGACCTCCCGATCGAACTCGTGCAGGGCGAGGAATACTACCTCCGCAGAAACGTACAACTGGCCTATGACGTCCCCGGCATCGTCGCCGAATTGCGAGCGGACCGTGAGCCAGACCTTTCTCCGGTGCCGCGCACTGTCGATCTCTATTACCGGACCGGGGCGGAGTCGGCCGTCACGTCCACCAACCATGAGATCGTGGTGCACTTCATGGGGATGACCCGGGAGGAGATCGTGGCCACCGCCGTCGGCCGACGGGGAGGCGACGGTGATCCGGCCACGGTCGAGCCGGAAGAACCACGGGAGCGTGCCGAGCCCCCGCTGGCGATCATGTTGCTGAAGTCGGACAAGGGGGGCTGCGCCTGACGGTCGGAATGCCGTTCCCGTGGTTCCTCCCACGGGAACGGCATTCCGGCGATGCGTGCGGCGAGCTGATGCCGGTTCAGGCCTCCGGAACCGGCAGTGGATCAGAATCCAGGATGTAACCGCGGCCCCATGCTGTCCGTATGGTGAGCCCCAGGGGGCTGATGCGGCGCCGAAGCCGCTTTATGTGTAGATCGAGCGCGTTGCGGCTCGCCTGACTGTCCTGCTCGGCGAGTTCGGCGCGTAGCGCTTCACGGGCCACCACTTTGCGATAATTCTTGACCAGCATTTCAACCAGAGTCGTCTCCGTGGGGGAGACCGTAACAAAGCGCCCGGAGAGTCGCAGAATTCCGTCCTGGTCGATCCGGGGAATGCTGTCGGCTTGGGCGCGGGCAATGAGCGAAGCTATGCGAGTGCTGACGTCCTCCTGGCTTGCCGGGGCTCGTATCCAGTCTTCTCGCAGGTCGGAGCAGACAGGTGGTGCCTGGGCTGCTTCGACCACAAGAAGTCGTAATACGCCGAGCCGTTGATAGTGTTCCCTTCGGTGGGCTTCGGTTGGCCACCGAAGTAATTGAACATCGGATCTTTTGAATCCTCCAGTCACGTTCCCCTCGCTCGGTCATGGCCAGGAAGAAACCCGACTCCATGGACACCAGGAACCGCTGCAGATAGGCAGGAAGCGTCGCAGGTCAACGTGCGACGAAAAAACGTCCGATTAAAGGGACCGGCCCAGAATAAATCTCGATTCCTTCTTGTGTCAAGCGTGTGGAATCTGCCGAGAGTTATCGGTCGGCGTGACACGAATCAGATACCCCACTCAAAAGCAGTCAATCCGGAACGGCGCAAGCATTAGCCCCTTGGTTTGGGGTCGATGGTATCGGGTCCGGCATTCCGGGCGGCGCCCGAGAGCCGGGGCCTGAGGGTGCGGCAGAAATCCCTTCGCAATGTCGTCGGCGGCCTTGACAAGTCGACGTCATGTCCTTCAAGTCCGCTGGAGAACAGGCCCACTTGAGCGTCTGAGGCGCTCGTGTGGCACCCCTGGGGATCTTGTGGTCCAAGCAGGGGAACGCTCCGTGGCCGCGCACCTCGCCCGTCTGTGCTCTCGCCTGACCGCCTCCGTTCCAGCGCGCCGGAGTCCCGCCTTGCGGGCGAATCGAATTAGTCCTTGATGCCGGTGGTCTTTAATTCCGGACGACTCGCCCGGCCTCCCGGGAACAGAATGCGAAATGGTGGCTGCGCGTCGAAGAATTCAGTTCCCGCGGGCACGCTCCCTTACCGGGACGGGAGGCCTGGCCGGTGGCGTCGGCGAACCCGGCCACCGTAGAGGGGCCGGCGGTGGGCTCCGGGGATATGGGCATCACCCCCCACCGCCTACCCTGGTTCCCATGACCAGCATCGACCGGAGCCTCGCCGTGCGTTCACCTATGACCTACGCGATTCACACCTACGGGTCGTAGCTTTCACAAACACCTCTCAGGGAGAGGTGATGTCGGCGACCACGGCCACAGGCTCATCTCCGTACCGCACGGGGAATGTTCCACGCCGAGGCCAGCCAGGCCAGGTCGGCTTCGGCCTGGCGGCGGGCCGCCTGATCACGCGTGAACAGCTCCTCGGTCTTCGTCAGCACGAGCGTGTACGGACGCCCCTGCCGCCGGGTCTGGTGGCGTACGGGCAACTCGGCCGAGTCGATCCGGCTGTGCACGTGTCGTCGTCCGTCCTTCGCCAGCGGCCACTCCCACACCTGTCGCGACCTGGAGTCGAGAAACGCGCCCAGGGTGCCGCACAGTTCGCAGCCGCACCCGGTCCACGCCATCGACCAGTCGTCCCCCTCACGCGGCGCCTGCCGCACGATCGCGCCGAGCCTGTCCCCGCACTCCCGCGCCAGCGCCTCGACCCCCGCCGTCCGTTCCCCGGCCGCACGGCGCACCACTGGCATTAGGCACTCAAGGACGGTGTCCGGGTACGTGCGCAACGCTGCCAGAATCCGGCCACGCAGCTCCTCCTCGGCCGCTTCCAGGACGTGCAGCAGCGGCAGGCTCAGCTGCTCCAGCCGCGCCCGGCGGATCCCGGCCGGCCCGCTCGTGGTCCACAGCCGCAGGTCCCCGTCCGCCTGGGTCCAGACCCCGGCCGACAGCAGCCTCGCGACCGGTGAGCCCCCGGCGGATTCCAGCTTCGCGCACAGCCGGGGCAGATGCTCGGTCCAGTCGTACCGGTGTTCCACGAAACGATGCTGTGCACCGAACCAGCCTTCGACGACCTGGCGCAGCCACGAAATGCCGTACCGTTCGGCCACCGCGGCCAGGGCGCCCGCGTGTCCCTCGGTGAGCGCGTTCACCGGGAACGGCTCAAGGAGCATCGCCGCGGTCTCGGCCGCTTCCAGGTCCGCGGCCACCCTCAGGGCGCTTTCCAACTGGCCGGGCTGCACACCGCTGTTCTTCCAGAACGGTGCGAGGGACTCGGCCGCAGTACGTGCACCGTCCCGGTCGCCCTTCGCGATGCGGGCCCGGAGTTCCTCCAGCGCCCACCGCGATCCGGCCTCACCGCGCGCTGCAAAGGCCCGCTCACGCGGCCACACCACAACCGCGGCCCGCCGGTACCAACGGTCCAGCGTATTGCCGTAGTTGCCCATATAGCCCTCGTACTGGGAGTCGTAGGGTTTCAGGTCCGTGCTCGGGGTGCTGGCGCAGCTCTCGTAGTCACGGACGTACAGCGAAATCTGCTCGCCGCCGGTGCCGTCCGTACCGGTCCACCAGCCGAGGGTGATCTGATCGTCAATCAGCTCGCCGAGCTCGTAGTCTTCGTCCTCGCTCGCGTTCGCCTCCTCTTCCTCTTCCTCTTCCTCGTCGTAGTCGTCCCAAGGGGCATACCCGGCCGGGGTGGCGTCCCAGGTCTCTTTCACCTCGGCGAGAGCGAGCAGCGCCTCGCACCCCGCCCTGTCGGCCGCGGCACGCAGCAGCGCGGCGCGCTGTGCGTCTGCGCCCTTGAGCCGGTCCCAGCCAAGGCCACGCTGGGTGTACTCGTGGTCGAGCAGGTAGACGAGACGACGGGGCGGATCGGACTCCCGAGTGCCGTAGCGCGGCCTGGCCGGTGTGCTGAAGTGATCCTCCAGGCAGTGCAGTACGTCGTCGAGCGGGCCGGACTCCCGCTCCGGAGCCCCCCGTTCGGCCAGCAGGTTGAACGTGAGGGTCACCCGGTAGCCGCTTCTGACCGGTGTGACCTCGTGTGGACAGTCGGCGTAGAAGGCCACCAGGCTCAGCTCCGTCTTCGACGCACGGTAGGACCGGCTCCGCCCGGCGTGCCCGATCACCAGCTCCCCGCCGGTGTGCGCCGAGGGCAAGGACAGCACCAATGTGCCCACCATGGCGTCGTCCTTCTCCGAGTCCTGGTGGGGGAGGAAGAACTGCCCCTTGCCGTACACAAGGAGCGCGTGGGGTTCGGCCCGCAGCCGGGTGGACGCGGGGAGCCCGAGCTCGTCCCGGAAGTGCTCCAGTGCGCCGTCGAGCAGCGTCGGCCAGGACGGGCCGCCCAGCGTGACCTGGCCCGGGGGAATCTGCCAGGTGTCGCGCACGCTGCTGTCGCTCAGGGTGTCCTCCCCCCGCCCGAACAACGCCGGACGCGCAACCGCGATCAGCTTCCGCACCTGCGGTGCGCGCAGCGGCAGACGCACCGGTCCGACCCCTGCCACCTCAAGTCCGATGCCGTCCGCGGGCGCTTCGATCCGGGCGCTGAACTCCCCCGCCGCCTTCGCCCCGCCGAGCAGCGCGCCCAGCCGCTCCCTCGCAGTCCCCGCCATGTGCCCGTCCTCCTGGCTTCCGCGGCCCATCGCCCGCGACCCGACTCTACGGAGCGGCGGAACAGCCGACAGCCCTCTCACCCGTACGAGGTCGCCATCCCTCTGACAGCCGGGCAGCCGAGGACCGACCGGCGCGCCGGCCGGCCCGCACGCCCACCAGAGCCTTCACCGACAGCGACGAGGACAGCGAATCCCCACACCTCGCGCCCCGGCTCTGCGGAACCATGGCACCGTGAACGACAATGATGTGGAACTGCTCTGCCGGGTACGGTCGTTGCGCGAGAAAGGCAGTGGGCCGAAGCAGATCGCGCGGGTGCTCGGGCTGCGCCCGGCCCAGGCGAGTGCACTGGTGCGCCGTGCGGCCGAGGAGCAGCAGAGCTCGGCCGCACCAACCGACCGGCCGGTGGTGGGATGCTGGGTGAGTGCGGGCTGGAGCACCGGCCTGGATCTGTCCAGTGCCCCCGACTGGGCGCGGGCCGACGCCGAAGGCGCCGAGGACCCCAACGCAGCCGGTTTCGCCCAGGTCTTGATCGCCCGTCAGGAGCGGGCCAGCAGGGTCACCGTCTGCGGATTCCTGGTCGACGTCTACTGCCTCGGCGTCAAGGACACACTCGGCCCCCGGACGATGGGCAGCGGATCATTGGACGCCTATGTGCGCGACTACTACCGGGTGTTCGACCAGCCGCCGGTGCGGATCGGCCTGGAGCAGGCGCAGAGCATCGTGCACGGCGGCGTGGCATACGCCCGCGCCCTCGGCTTCGAACCCGCGCCGGACTTCGCACTGGCCTCCGTGTATCTCGGCGGGCCCGGCCCGGCCGCCCCGCGGATCGGCTTCGGCCGCCAGGGCAAGCCGTTCTACATCAACGGCCCGCGCGATGACGCCCAGAGGATCGTGCGCACTCTGGAGCGCACCTGCGGCGCCGACAACTACCACTGCGTCCTGCGGACGGGGCCACTGTGACCGCCTGTGGGGGCGCAACAGCCAAGCCCATGGAGCCGTGCTGTGCAGGCCGGCGGACGGACCGGCCTCAGCGGATCTTCTTGAAGTCGGTACGCACCGTCACCGCGAACCCGGCGAGGGAGAACGCGATCTCCTCACCGAAGCGGTAGGGCACGGCCGAGGTGTACTCGTCGCCCTTCGGCACCTGGTAGAGCACACACTCCCCGGTCAGCACGTCCACAATCAGATACGTAGGGATCCCGCGCGCCGCGTACTGGTTGAGCTTGCGCCCATAGTCCTGCCCGACCGTCGAGCGGGACACGCTCTCGGCGACGAAGTGCACATGCTTCTGATCGACAAAAGCATCCCCCGGACCGAGCGCACCCGCGTCCACCACCAGCACGTCCGGCTCGGGCGTGTAACCGTCCAGCTCCGGCAGCACACCCTTGTCCCGCGTGACGTGCAGACCGGACTCCCCGCCCAACTGCTCCGCCAGCTGCGATCGAATCGAATCATCCGCCTCACTGTGCGCCTCCGTCACCGGAGACATGTACAGGCGCCCCTGGTCGAACAGCAGCTTGACCGCCTTGGGCAGCTTCATCGAGCGCCGCACCTGGCTCAGCCACTGCGCGTACTCCGGATACATCACGCTCATCGCGCCTCCCTGCCCACCACGAGGTACTGCCATCGTACGGACCGGACACCCGGCATCGTGCTTCGCTGCGGTGCCAGGACCGAACACGGCGTTGATCTTGGGGGGTGCTCGGGGCGGGAGCTTCCCCGGGCACCGCCTACCCTTGTTGCATGACCAGCATCGACCGGAGCCTTGCCGTGCGTTCACCTATGACCTACGCGATTCGCACCTACGGGTGCCAGATGAACGTCCACGACTCCGAGCGGCTGTCCGGCCTGCTGGAGGACGCGGGGTACGTGCGCGCACCCGAGGGCACCGCCGAGGGCGACGCCGACGTCGTCGTCTTCAACACCTGCGCGGTGCGGGAGAACGCCGACAACAAGCTGTACGGCAACCTCGGCCGGCTGGCCCCGATGAAGACCAGGCGGCCCGGCATGCAGATC
Organism: Streptomyces xingningensis; assembly: GCF_054957865.1. Lineage (NCBI taxonomy): Bacteria > Bacillati > Actinomycetota > Actinomycetes > Kitasatosporales > Streptomycetaceae > Streptomyces > Streptomyces xingningensis. Next base: position 27,852 of record NZ_JBDJPF010000049.1, on the reverse strand, counting down.
GCCGTGGGCGGCTGCCTCGCCCAGAAGGACCGTGACACCATCGTGAAGAAGGCGCCGTGGGTCGACGTCGTCTTCGGCACGCACAACATCGGCAGGCTGCCCGTGCTGCTGGAGCGCGCCCGTATCCAGGAGGAGGCCCAGGTCGAGATCGCCGAGTCGCTGGAGGCGTTCCCCTCGACCCTGCCCACGCGGCGCGAGAGCGCCTATGCGGCCTGGGTCTCGATCTCCGTCGGCTGCAACAACACCTGTACCTTCTGCATTGTCCCCGCGCTGCGCGGCAAGGAGAAGGACCGTCGCCCCGGCGACATCCTGGCCGAGGTCGAGGCGCTGGTCGCCGAGGGTGTCAGCGAGATCACCCTGCTCGGGCAGAACGTCAACGCCTACGGCTCCGACATCGGTGACCGCGAAGCGTTCTCCAAGCTGCTGCGGGCCTGCGGGAAGATCGAGGGGCTGGAGCGGGTCCGCTTCACCTCGCCGCACCCGCGGGACTTCACGGACGATGTGATCGCCGCGATGGCGGAGACCCCCAACGTGATGCCGCAGCTGCACATGCCGCTGCAGTCCGGCTCGGACACCGTGCTCAGAGCGATGCGCCGCTCGTACCGCCAGGAGCGCTACCTCGGCATCATCGAGAAGGTGCGCGCCGCCATGCCGGACGCGGCCATCTCCACCGACATCATCGTGGGCTTCCCCGGCGAGACCGAGGAGGACTTCGAGCAGACCATGCATGTGGTGCGCGAGGCGCGCTTCGCGCAGGCGTTCACCTTCCAGTACTCCAAGCGCCCCGGGACCCCGGCTGCCGAAATGGCGGGACAGATCCCCAAGCAGGTCGTGCAGGCGCGCTATGAGCGGCTGGTCGCCCTCCAGGAGGAGATCTCCTGGGAGGAGAACAAGAAGCAGGTCGGCCGCACGCTGGAGATCCTGGTCGCCGAGGGCGAAGGCCGCAAGGACGGCGCAACGCGGCGGCTCTCCGGCCGGGCCCCCGACAACCGGCTCGTCCACTTCAACCCGAGCTTGCGAGGGGTGAACGACGAGCCCGGTAATCCGAGCTTGCGAGGGGTGAACGACGAGCACAGCCAGCGGCCCGACGAGCCGGTCCGGCCGGGCGATGTGGTGACCGTGAAGATCACCTACGCCGCCCCGCACCACCTGCTTGCCGAGGGACCCGCCAAGGCCGTGCGCCGCACCCGCGCGGGCGACGCGTGGGAGAAGCGCAACGCCGCGGCGGCGCAGCCCCGGGGCGTCATGCTGGGCATCCCCACCATCGGCGCGCCCGCGCCGACGTCGGCTCCGGTCGCCGCCGGCTGCGGCTGCGACTGATCACCGGACGGACCGGTCCTCCTCCGCGGCAAGGGCGTATCGTTCCGGCATGCTCGTCGCCGCTGCCGTATGCCCTTGTCCGCCGCTGCTCGTCCCGGAAGTCGCCGCCGGAGCCGCGGCCGAGCTGGACGCGCTGCGGGCCGCCTGCCTGGACGCGGTGGCCGTGGCCGCCGCCGCCCGGCCCGACCGGCTGCTGGTCGTCGGGCCCGCCGAGCCGTCCGGCCGGGGGACGCATCCCCAGGGCGCCGTCGGCTCGTTCCGGGGCTTCGGCGTGCCGCTCGACGTGCGGCTGGGCACCGGCGGCCCCGCCGGTGAGCGGGAACTGCCGGTCTCGCTGGCGGTCGCGGCCTGGCTGCTGGAGCGCACCGGCTGGTCCGCCGCGCCGGTGACCGGGCTGGGTGTGGCGGAGCGGCTGGCGGCCGAGGACTGCCTGAGCCAGGGCCGGGAGTCGGCGCTGGGGGAGGAGCGGCTCGCGCTGCTGGTGATGGGCGACGGCAGCGCCTGCCGGAGCCTGAAGGCACCCGGCTACCTCGACGAGCGGGCCGAGGACTTCGACGCGGGCTCGGCACGGGCGCTGGGGACCGCGGACACCGCCGCGCTGGCTGCGCTCGACGCCGACCTGGCCCACCAGCTGAAGGCCGCCGGGCGGGCGCCCTGGCAGCTGCTCGCGGGCGCGGGCGAGAACGCCGGACTGCGTGGTGCGCTGCTGTACGACGAGGCGCCGTACGGAGTCGGCTACCACGTCGCGACGTGGTCGTGACGGCCCGGCGGAACCGGGCCGGACACGGCGACGGCCGCGGAGCGGGCTGCTCCGCGGCCGTTCGCCGACGAGGCGTCAGGAGGTGCCGGAGCCTGCGGCGCCGCCCTTGCCGTCGTGCTCGGCAAGCCGGTCAAGGGCCTGCTTGGCCTTGCCCGTGCCGGTCCTGATCTGGTTGGTGTACTTGCCGTCGGTCTTGGCGTCGACCGCCCGCGCGGCCTTCTCGATCCCCTGCTCGATCCGGCCCCCGTGCTGCTGCACGAGATCGCCGACCCTGTCCTTCACCGGGCCGAGCTTGGTCTTGAGATCGTCGAACAGGCCCATGGGCACCTAACCTCGTCATTCCTCGTCAAGAAAGCTACTTGCGGGCGCCCTCACCGGCCTCGCTGTCCGCCGCCTTCTCCGCGGACTGCTGCTTGGGGATCTCGACTTCGCCCCCGTCGGCAGCGTCGTCCTCGGCCTTGGCGGCCTGCTCCGGAGCAGCCTCCTCCGGCTCGGCACCGGCCGTCTCGGCGGCGTCGGCCGATTCCGCCGTCAGAGTGGCAGTCGTGGCCTCTTCTGTTGACGCCTCCGACTTCCGACGGCGAAACCTTGAAAACACGCCCATATCAACTCCATTACCTTACTGGTCTGAGCGAAATCCCGCGTCGCCCGGAGCGTTCCACTGCACCGCTTCCGGGCACCGGAGGTGAACCGGCTGTCGGAACCTCGCAACAGGCAACGAGACCGGTGCCGTCGCGTCACGTAGCTCGTTCGAGGGCCGGGGCCGAGGTTTGCGAGACTGGTCCGGTGAGAAACGCAGTTCCCGCACCGCGGGTCATCGCCGTAGTCGGACCCACCGCGGCCGGCAAGTCCGACCTCGGCGTCGCCCTCGCCCAGCACCTGGACGGCGAGGTCGTCAACGCCGACTCCATGCAGCTCTACCGGGGCATGGACATCGGCACCGCCAAGCTGACGATGGCCGAGCGGCAGGGCGTGCCGCACCGTCTGCTCGACATCTGGGACGTGACCGAGGCCGCCAGCGTGGCCGAGTACCAGCGGCTGGCCCGCGCGGAGATCGACCGGCTGCTCGCCGAGGGCCGCACCCCGGTGCTGGTCGGCGGCTCCGGCCTCTACATCAAGGGGGCCATCGACGCCCTCGAGTTCCCGGGCACGGACCCGGCCGTACGCGCCCGGCTGGAAGCGGAACTGGCCGAGCACGGGCCGGGCGCCCTGCACACCCGGCTCGCCGCCGTGGACCCGGCCGCCGCCCGCTCGATCCTGCCCGGCAACGGCCGCCGCATCGTCCGGGCCCTGGAGGTCATCGAGATCACCGGCCGGCCCTTCACCGCCGGCCTCCCCGGTGAGACGGCCGTCTACGACACCGTGCAGATCGGTGTCGACGTGGCCCGCCCCGAGCTGGACGAGCGGATCACCACCCGGGTCGACCGCATGTGGGAGGCCGGGCTGGTCGACGAAGTGCGCGCCCTGGAGCGCGCAGGGCTGCGCGAGGGGCGCACGGCCTCCCGGGCGCTGGGCTACCAGCAGGTGCTCGCGTTCCTCGCCGGAGAGTGCACCGAGCAGGCCGCGCGGGACGAGACCGTACGGGCGACCAAGCGGTTCGCCCGCCGTCAGGACTCATGGTTCCGGCGCGACTCCCGGGTCCACTGGCTGAGCGGTGCCGCGGACCGGCACGCGGAACTCCCGGAGCGAGCGCTGGCGTTGGTCGAACGGACGGTCACAGCCTGATCACGTGATGGCATCGGGAAGTGCCATGGGTCATGAGGCCCTTCCGCAGCGTGCCATCATCAAGTTCCGAGCGAGCCGTGAAGTCCAGGTTGGGAGGGCGCGTGGCGATGGAGGCCGGCCCTCGTGACAGATCACAACAGCCGCCCGGCAGCGGGCACCTCCCGGGGGGCGCCCCCGGACGGAGTCCGGGGGAGACGGCCGGAGGAGAGCCGGAGGCACTGACTCCGGACGGCCCGCAGGACACCCCGGACGCCGTTGTGGAGAACACCGCACCCGCGTCCTTCCGGGAGCTGCGCCCACCTCGTCGGTTGCGCCTCTGGCAGCTCGTACCCATCGTGGTGCTCGCGGCCATCGGCTCGCTGATGTTCGCCTTCCCGCTCGCCTTCGAGTTCGGCGACGGCGGTCCGGTCGTCGCCATGCTCGGGCTGCTCATCAGCTGCTGTGCCGCGGGGTGGGCGGTGATGGCGGCCCGCCGGGTCGATTACACCTGGCCCGGTCTGCCCCAGCGCGGTTCGGGGCGCCGCCCCGACTGGCGGTATGTGGCCTCGTACACGGCCTTGGTGGCCGTGGTGGTGGTCCTCGCGGTGTGGCGGGTGGCCCGGCTGCGCTGAGCCCCGGCCCCGCCCGCCCGGTGCCCCGTATCATCGAAACGTGAGCACCACACAAATCGCCTTCCTCAAGGGCCACGGCACCGAGAACGACTTCGTGATCATCCCCGACCCCGACGGGCGGATCGAGCTGTCCGCCGACGCCGTCGCGCGGCTGTGTGACCGGCGGGCGGGCATCGGCGCGGACGGCGTGCTGCGGGTCGTGCGGGCCGCGGCGCACCCCGAGGCCCGTGCGATGGCCGGCGAGGCCGAGTGGTTCATGGACTACCGCAACGGCGATGGCACCATCGCCGAGATGTGTGGCAACGGCGTCCGGGTCTTCGCGCGCTACCTGCAGCGGGCCGGCCTCGCCGAGGAGGGCGACCTGGCGATCGCGACCCGGGCCGGGATCCGCCGGGCGCACATCGCCAAGGCGGGCCCGGACGGTGAGCCCGGCGAGATCACCGTCGCCATGGGCCGGGCCCGGCTGCCCGAGGGAGAGGCCACCGTCACCGTCGGCGGGCGCTCCTGGCCCGCGCGCCAGGTGAACATGGGCAATCCGCACGCCGTTTCCTTCGTCGCCGACCTCGCCGACGCCGGAAGGCTGCTGGACGCCCCCGCCGTCAGCCCCGCCGCCGCCTACCCGGACGGCGTCAATGTCGAGTTCGTCGTCGACCGTGGCCCGCGCCGGGTGGCGATGCGTGTGCACGAGCGCGGCTCCGGCGAGACCCGGTCCTGCGGCACCGGCGCCTGCGCGGTGATGGTCGCGGCGGCCCGCCGGGACGGCGCCGACCCGGCCGTTCTCGGCCACCCCGTCCAGTACACCGTGGAGGTGCCCGGCGGGCGCCTGGTGATCGGTGAGAACCCGGACGGCACGGTCGAGATGACCGGCCCCGCGGTCATCGTCGCGGAGGGCACCCTGGACGCGTCCTGGCTGCGCGCGGCCATCGGCTGACGGCCCGTTCGCCCTCGCTCCGCTTACCGGGTTTCCGGATTTACACCTCGCTCGAATGGGTGATCCGGTTCACTCCGGGCGAGAGCGGGTGAGCGGCGCGTGATGGGGTCGGTAGCATCAAGCACCGGTCTGGAGGCGTGAGCCGACCGCCGGTCGATGCTGCCGGAGGTGCCCATGAGCGCAGAGGCCACGAACGAAGGTGCTCCCCGCCGCAGGCGCGGCCGTCGTATCGACCTGAGACGGCTGGGGCGCGCGGCGCTCAGCGGCTCCGGGGCGCGCGACCGGATGCCGGACGCCATCGACCATGTCGCCAAGGTGCACCGGGCCCACCACCCCGGCGCGGACCTCGACATCCTGCGCCGCGCCTATCTCCTCGCGGAGTCCTCGCACCGCGGCCAGACGCGCAAGAGCGGTGAGCCGTACATCACGCATCCGCTGGCCGTCACCCTGATCCTCGCCCAACTGGGCGCCGAGACCACCACCTTGACCGCCTCCCTGCTGCACGACACCGTCGAGGACACGGAGCTGACGCTCCATCAGGTCGGTGCGCAGTTCGGCGAGGAGGTGCGTTTCCTGGTCGACGGTGTCACCAAGCTGGAGAAGGTCGACTACGGCGCCGCCGCGGAGCCCGAGACCTTTCGCAAGATGCTGGTGGCCACCGGCAATGACGTCCGTGTGATGTCCATCAAGCTCGCCGACCGGCTGCACAACATGCGCACGCTCGGGGTGATGCGCCCGGAGAAGCAGGTCCGCATCGCCAAGGTCACCCGCGATGTGCTGATCCCGCTCGCCGAGCGGCTGGGCGTACAGGTGCTCAAGGCCGAGCTGGAGGATCTGGTCTTTGCGATCCTGCACCCCGAGGAGTACGCCCGCACCCGCGACTTCGTGCTCGCCCACGCGGGCCGGCCCGATCCGCTGCAGGCGACCGCCGGCCGCATCCGGGGCGTGCTGCGGGAGGCCGGGATCGCCGCCCAAGTGCTCGTCCGGCCACGGCACTTCGTCTCCGTGCACCGGGTGCGCCTCAAGCGCGGCGAGCTCACCGGCTCGGACCTCGGCAGGCTGCTCGTCCTGGTCGCGGAGGACGCGGACTGCTATGCGGTCCTCGGCGAGCTGCACACCTGCTTCACCCCGTTCATCTCGGAGTTCAAGGACTTCATCGCGGTCCCCAAGTTCAACCTCTACCAGTCGCTGCACACCGCGGTGGCCGGCGAGGGCGGCCAGGCGGCCGAAGTCCTCATCCGCACCCGCCAGATGCACCGGGTCGCCGAGGCCGGGGTGATCGCCCTCGGCAATCCCTACGCGGCGCCCGAGGCGCCCGACGCGGCGGACGGAGAGCGCGCCGACCCCACCCGGCCCGGCTGGCTGTCCCGGCTGCTGGAGTGGCAGCGGGCGACCCCCGATCCGGACACCTTCTGGACCTCGCTCCGGGACGAGCTCGCCCAGGACCGGGAGATCACCGTCTTCCGGGCCGACGGCGGCACCATCGGCCTCCCGGCCGGGTCCAGCTGTGTGGACGCGGCGTACGCCCAGCACGGCGACCGCGGGCACACCTGCATCGGCGCCTGTGTCAACGGCCGGCTGGTGCGGCTCAGCACGGTGCTGCGGGACGGCGACACGCTGCATCTGCTGATGTCCCCGGACACCGCCTCGGGGCCGTCCCCGGACTGGCTCGAGCACGCCCGCACCCCGGCGGCGCGGATCGCCATCGGCCGCTGGCTGGCCACCCATCCGGCACCGGAACCGGTCGTCCCGGCGGTGCTGCCGCCACCCCCCGTGCCCGCCCGGGCCGTTGCCCGTGCCCCCGTGCGGGAGCCGGTCGCCGTGGTCGACCGGGGGACCGGCCCGGCGGCCGCCAGCGTGCGGCTGGCGGGCTGTTGCACGCCCGTCCCGCCCGACGAGGTCACCGGCTTCGCCGTGCGCGGCCGCGCGGTGACCGTGCACCGGGCGCAGTGCCCGGCGGTGGACCGGATGGTCACCGCCGGGCGGGAGCCCGTCGCCGTGCACTGGCGCAGCACCGACGGGGCGGGCACCGGCGACTACCGGGTCACCCTGCGGGCGGAGGCCTTCAGCAGGCCGCATCTGCTCGCCGACCTGACGGAGGTCATCGCGGCGGAGGGCGCCGCCGTCGTCTCGGCGGCCGTCGAACCACCGCACGAACAGCGGGTGCGGCACACCTACACCCTTCAACTGCCCGATGCCGCACACCTGCCGGAGCTGATGCGGGCCATGCGACGGGTGCCGGGGGTCTATGACGTCGGCCGGGCGGGATGGCCGGTGGCCGCACCACTGTGACCGAACACCCGTGGCGTTGACGCTCGGATGACCTGCCGGGACGCTCTTCCGAGTGGGAAAGCGCCGCGCCGCCATGGCCGGGCCGCCCGGCGCTGATAGCGGTAGGACGCATGCCGCACACACCCGGGGAGCGCTCCCCCCAGCGCCGGTGGTCAGCGCGCCGCCGCGCCGTCCTCGCCGCCACCGCAGCCCTGTTGTTCGCGGGGGCCGCGGCCCCGCCGCCGGTTCCCCTGGGCATCGGGGACCGCCTCTTCCCGTACCTCGGCAATCCCGGCTACCACGTCCGCTCCTACGACCTCGCCTTCGACTACCACGGCAACGACCGGCCGCTGGACGCCGTGACCACCATCGACGCCCGGGCCACCACGCGACTGCGGCGCTTCAACCTGGACTTCGCGCGCGGCACGGTCCACTCGGTCGAAGTCGACGGCAAGCCCGCCGAGTTCGCCCCCGTCGAGGAGGACCTGGTGGTCACCCCGGCCCGTCCGGTGCCGCGCGGCAAGCCGTTCACCGTCACCGTCCGCCACACCAGTGATCCGGCGGGCGGCAAGGACGGCGGCTGGATCCGGACCGCCGACGGACTGGTCATGGCCAATCAGGCAGATGCCGCGCACCGGGTCTTTCCCGGCAACGACCACCCTTCGGACAAGGCCTACTTCACCTTCCGCATCACCGCGCCCAAGGACCTGACGGTGGTCGCCGACGGGCTGGCGGACGGGCGCCGCACCGAGGGCGCCGGCACCACCTGGACCTACCGGACCCGCCACCCGATGGCCACCGAGCTCGCCCAGGTGGCCATCGGCCGCTTCGCCGTGCCCGAGCACACCGGACCGCATGGACTGCCCCTGCGGGACGTGCTGCCCGCCGCCGACCGGCAGCTGCTGGAGACCTGGACGGCGAAGACGCCGGATCAGATCGCCTGGCTGGAAGGGAAGGTCGGGAAGTACCCCTTCGAGAACTACGGGTTGCTCATCGCCCAGGCCTCCACCGGCTTCGAGCTCGAGACCCAGACCCTGTCCCTCTTCGAGCACGACCTGTTCACCCGGACCGCCCTGCCCGCCTGGTACGTGGAGTCGGTGATGGTCCACGAGCTCGCCCACCAGTGGTTCGGGGACAGCGTCAGCCCCCGCACCTGGTCCGACCTCTGGCTCAACGAGGCCCATGCCACCTGGTACGAGTCGCTGTACGCCGAGGCGCGGGGCGGGCGCAGACTCGACGACCGGATGCGCATCGCCTATGAGTACTCCGACCTGATGCGCACCGACGGCGGGCCGCCCGCCGCCATCAAGCCCCCCGTCCCGGGCAAGAAGATCAGCATCTTCCGGCCGGTGGTCTACGACGGCAGCGCGCTCGTCCTCTACGCCCTGCGGCAGAAGATCGGGGCGCCCGCCTTCGAGCGGCTGGAGCGGGTGTGGATCGCGGCCCACCGCGACTCCGTCGTCTCCACGGCCGACTTCATCACCCTTGCCTCCCGGGTCTCCCACCAGAACCTCAGGCCCTTCCTGCGCGCCTGGCTCTATGAGCCCACGACCCCTCCGATGCCCGGCCACCCCGACTGGAAGCCCACCCGGAAACCCGGGTGACGGTACCCGGGGAGCGTGGGAACATCGACGGGTCGGCAGGATGCCCGGCCCCGGGAATCTCCGAGGGCCGCCGGACGTTGTCGATGCCGAGAGCCCGCACTCGTGGGCCAGGCCCTCCCGACGGACGCAAAGGATCACATGACCTCCACTTCTTCCCTTCCCCAGGACCGGCAGAGCCTTCCGGAGAGCCTTCGGGCCGACGCCCTGATGGAAGAGGACGTCGCCTGGAGCCACGAGATCGACGGGGAGCGCGACGGCGACCAGTACGACCGGTCCGAGCGTGCGGCACTGCGCCGGGTGACCGGGCTCTCCACCGAGCTCGAGGACGTCACCGAGGTCGAGTACCGGCAGCTGCGCCTCGAGCGCGTGGTGCTGGTCGGCGTCTGGACGTCCGGCACGGTGCAGGAGGCGGAGAACTCCCTCGCGGAGCTGGCCGCCCTCGCCGAGACCGCGGGCGCCCTGGTGCTCGACGGTGTCGTCCAGCGCCGTGACAAGCCGGATCCGGCGACCTACATCGGCTCGGGCAAGGCCCAGGAGCTGCGGGACATCGTCCTGGAGTCCGGTGCCGACACGGTGGTCTGCGACGGTGAGCTGAGCCCCGGCCAGCTCATCCACCTCGAGGATGTCGTCAAGGTCAAGGTGGTCGACCGGACGGCCCTGATCCTCGACATCTTCGCCCAGCACGCCAAGTCCCGCGAGGGCAAGGCGCAGGTCTCGCTGGCACAGATGCAGTACATGCTGCCCAGGCTGCGCGGCTGGGGCCAGTCGCTCTCCCGGCAGATGGGTGGCGGTGGCTCCGGTTCGTCCGGCGGTGGCATGGCCACCCGTGGTCCCGGTGAGACCAAGATCGAGACGGACCGGCGGCGGATCCGCGAGAAGATGGCGAAGATGCGCCGGGAGATCGCGGAGATGAAGACCGGGCGCGACCTCAAGCGCCAGGAGCGGCGGCGCAACAAGGTTCCGTCGGTCGCCATCGCCGGGTACACCAACGCGGGCAAGTCGTCCCTGCTCAACCGGCTCACCGGGGCCGGTGTGCTGGTGGAGAACGCCCTGTTCGCCACCCTCGACCCGACCGTGCGCCGGGCCGAGACGCCCACCGGGCGGCTCTACACCCTCGCCGACACCGTCGGCTTTGTGCGCCACCTGCCGCACCACCTGGTCGAGGCGTTCCGCTCCACCATGGAGGAGGTCGGCGACTCCGACCTGATCCTGCATGTGGTGGACGGCTCGCACCCGGCCCCGGAGGAGCAACTGGCGGCGGTGCGCGAGGTGATCCGCGATGTCGGTGCGCTCGATGTGCCCGAGATCGTGGTGATCAACAAGGCGGACGCGGCCGATCCGCTGGTGTTGCAGCGGCTGCTGCGCATCGAGCAGCGTTCGATCGCGGTGTCGGCGCGCACCGGCGAGGGGATCGAGGAGCTGCTGGCGCTGATCGACGCCGAGCTGCCGCGGCCGGCCGTCCAGCTCGAGGCGCTGGTGCCGTACACCCATGGTTCACTCGTCGCGCGGATCCACGCCGATGGCGAGGTGCTCTCCGAGGAGCACACTCCGGAGGGCACGCTGGTCAGGGCACGGGTGCACGAGGAGCTCGCCGCCGAGCTGCGGCGGTATGAGCCGGCCGCGCGCGCCTGAACCCTGAACCGTTCTCACCCGATCGGGTGAGGACAGAAGGCCCGCCTCCGACGATGTCAGGGGCGGGCTTTCCGTTTGCCGGTCGGTGCCGGACTACCGTACGGCCGCGAACTTCTGGCTGATGGCGTCGTAGACGCCCTTGGCCTCCGGCCCCAGGTGCGGCCCCGCCAGCCAGCGGCTGTCGGGCGGGCCGATCGAGGTGTTGGAGACCAGCACCGCCTTGCCGTCCGGGCCCTTGGCGAACCAGCCGCCGCCGGATGAACCGCCGGTCATGGTGCAGCCGATGCGGTACATCGTCGGCTGGGCGGCATCCAGGGAGAGCCGGCCGGGCTTGTCGATGCAGTCGTACATCTTCTGCCCGTCGAAGGGCGGCGCGGCCGGGTAGCCCCAAGCGCCCATCGACCGGATGGACTTGACCTGCGGGGCGTTGAAGTCCACGGTCAGCGCGCTGCCGACGGTCTCCTCGAGAGACTTCCGGGAGCCGTTCTCCTGCTTCACATGCAACACGGAGAAGTCATACGGGGCGCCCGCGCCACCGGTCTCGGCGCCCTGGCTGATCCACTGCGAGGAGGTCTGGGCCCAGTCCGCCCACCACACGCCCTTGGGCGCCACGTCCTGCACGGGTGCGCTGTTGACCTGGGCGCCGGGCAGGCCCCGGTCGTTGTAGGACGGCACAAAGGCGAGGTTGCGGTACCAGCCGCCCTTCTTGCCCGCGTGCACGCAGTGCCCCGCCGTCCAGACCAGGTTGGACTTGCCAGGGTGTGCCGGGTCCTTGACGACCGTCGCCGAGCAGACCATACGGCCCTGGGGGCTGTCGAAGAAGACCTTGCCGACCGGGGGAACGCTCTGGTGGTACGGCAGCTTCACCGGCGCGGCCGGCACCGGGGCGGGCACCGGGTCGGTGACGCCCTGGTCGCCGGCATCGGTGCCCGGGACCGTGCCCGGGCCGCCCTGGGCGGAGAGCGTCTTGTCGTTTGCGCGGGCGTCCTTCATCGTGTCGGGCTTCCAATGGCCCTTGATGATGGGGTTGATGAAGTCCCGGGCCTCACGCAGCCACTGGTCCTTGTCCCACTTCTTCCAGGCGCCGTTCTTCCACTTCTCGAGGTCCTGGAGGGTGAGCCCGTTGGGCAGCTTGATGCCGTCATCGCCCTGTTGGTTCGCGCTCGCGCTGGGCTTGTCACCGCCCGAGGCCTTGTCGTCGGTCGGACCACAGGCGGCGGCGGTCAGCGCCAGCACGGTGGCGACGGCCGCCGTGGCGAGCGTGCGCGGGCCACGAGCGGCCACGGCTCGCCATCCGGGCCGGTGGGCGACGGACGGGCGTTGGGATGGCATGGAGTGGAATCCCCCGATCTGTACCTTGTGGTGATGCATGCGTGCTCCTGGCGCACGGGTCAATTTGTCATGCACCGCCCCGGCAGTGGGGCAGGGCCACATTACGCCGACGCCCTGCAGGACGGGCGTCGGCCGCTGCCCGGTTCCCGGCCCAAGGATCTTGTCCCCCGGCCGTGTTCCCCGGCTCGCGGCGTCGTTGGTACGTACGGGGGACGGACGGCCAGCGTTCACCAGCGTTCAGCAGCAGGAGGAGGGCCCGGAGCCGTGGCCTTGACTCAGCCACCGCGCACGGCGGTGTCCGACACGGCGTCAACGGCCCGCGAGGGCGGTCCGCGACGGGACCGCGCGGTCCGTACGGATGCCCGCTCGCTGCCCATCGTGCCGGTGCGTGCCCGGGGGCTGACGATCGAGGGTGCCGACGGCCGCCGCTACCTCGACTGCTTCCCGGGCGCCGGTGCGCTGGTGCTCGGCCACAACCACCCCGTGGTGCTCGAGGCCGTCCGGTCCGTCCTCGACTCGGACGCACCGCTGCACGCCCCGGGCCTGGCAACTCCGGTGGAGGACGCCTTCCGCGGCGAGCTGTCGGCCACGCTGCCCGGCGAGTTGGCCGAATCGGCCCACATCCGGTTCTGCGGGCCCACCGGCACCGAAGCGGTGACGGCCGCACTGCGGCTGGCCCGGGCGGCGACCGGCCGCGAGGGATTGCTCGCCTCCCCCGGCACCGGGCCGCCCTTCGCCCGGCAGGAGGTGCCGGTCTCCGCGTCCGACGACCGGCTCCGCCGGCTGCGGGACATCACCGCGGCCCGCGCCATCCCCCTGGTCGTCGACGAGGCACAGACCGGGGTGGGCCGCACCGGGGCCTTCTGGGCCGTCGAGCACAGCGGGATCGTTCCCGATGTGCTGGTCCTGTCCGAAGCCATCGGCGGCGGGCTGCCCCTGGCGGCCCTCGTACACCGGGACGGCCTGGGCCCCTGCCCGCCCGGCGACTCCGCCGGCGTGTTCCGGGGCAACCAGCTCGCCCTGGCGGCCGGCACGGCCACCCTGCGGTACGTCAGGGAGAACGGCCTGGCCGGGCGGGCCCGGGCGGTCGGCGAGCGCATGCTGTCCCAGCTGCGGCAGCTGGCCCGGGAGCAGCACAGCGTCGGTGCGGTACGGGGGCGCGGCCTCATGATCGGCATCGAACTGGCCACCCCCGGGCGGTCCGGGGAGTCCCCGGCCGCCACCGCGTGGCGGGAATGCCTCGACCGCGGCCTGATCGTCGGAGTCGACGGCCGCCACCCCCGGATGATCCGCCTGCTGCCTCCCCTCACCATCACGGACGAACAGACCGAAGCGGTTCTCGACAGGCTCTCCGACGCCCTCGCCGCGATCTCCGGCGCGGGCCGCCGCGCATCCACGCCCAGCAAGCCGAAGGAGGCAGGCGCCGCATCCCCGGCCCGACCGCCGCGCGCGCCGCACACCGCATGAACGCAGCTCCCTCCACCGCTGTGCCGGCCATCGACCGCCCCTCGGTCCCCGCCGCACGGCCCGGGTACGCCGCGCCCCCCGCCCAGGGCACCCGCCGGGCCGGGATGCCGGATCCCCGCAGCCCCGGCGACCCCCTGGACCACCCCGACCCATGGGCCGCCGCGGATGCCACCGCGGTGGAGAACCTGCTGCGTTGCTGGGTGCGCGAGCAGGGCATCGCCCGTCCCGGCGGCGGCTGTCTGCAACTGCCGCTCCCCGGCAGCGGAAACGTCCTGCATGTACCCGTCCACTACTGGTCCGCCACCGGCTGGCACCGCTTCGGTGCACCGGCCCTGATGGACGGCCCCGACGACGCCCCCACCCTCGACGCCGTCACCCTGGCCGCCCTCCTCGCCCGCGAAGCCGCCTGCCAGGCCCCGCACGGGGAGCACGCCCGGCAGGGCGCCGAACTCATCGGCCAGGTCGCCGATTCGGTGTGCCGCACCACCGTGTTCCTCACCGACCGGCGTGCCCGTCCGGCCGACCCGGACGGCGGAGACCTCTTCCTCTACGGCGAACAGTCCCTCCTTCTCGGCCCCGCCTTCCACCCCGCGCCCAACAGCCGTGCAGACCTCCGGGGCGGCGAAGCAGGCGAATATTCAGCGGAGTTGCGCGGATCGTTTCCCCTGCACTGGCTGGCCGTCCACCGGTCCGTGCTGACCGCCGAATCGGCCTGGACCGAGCGCGGCCGCGTCGTCGACGCCCACACCCTCGCCGCCCGGCTGGCCGGGCCCGGCCCGGCCCTGCCGCCGGACACCGTCCCGCTGCCCCTGCACCCCTGGCGGGCCCATGGCCTGCGGCGCGATCCGGCCATTGCCGGGCTCTTCGAGGAGGGGCTGCTCCATGACCTCGGCCCCCATGGCGAACCCTGGCATCCGACGTCCTCCCCGTGCACGGTGTACCGCCCCGGCGCGCCCGCGATGCTGGGGCTCTCCCTCGGCCCGCGCCGCACCGGCGCCCGCCGCGCGGAGCTGCGGCGCGGCGTCGAGGTGCACCGGCTGCTGCGCGGTGGACTCGCCGAGCGGTGGCGCGCGGCCTGCCCCGGCGGCCTGGGGTTCGACATCGTCCGCGACCCGGCCTGGCTGGGGGCCGGTACCCCCGGCGGCGCACCGCTGCCCGGGCTCGAAGTCGTCCTCCGGCACAATCCGTTCGGCCCGGGCGACGATGCCGTCTGCGTCGCCGGGCTCGTCTCGGCGCGCCCCTGGCCGGGCCGTACGACCCCCGCCGGGCACCCGGCCGGGTGCTCCCGGCTCGCCGCCATCGTCGCCCGGCTCGCCCATCGCACCGGCCGCCCCGCCGGAGCGGTCTGCGCGGAGTGGTTCCTGCGCTATCTGGAAGCGGTGGTACGGCCCCTGCTCTGGCTCGACGGCGCAGCGGGCATCGTGCCGGCGGCGCACCAGCGGAACACCCTGGTGCTGCTGGACCGGGACGGCTGGCCGGCCGGCGGCCGCCACCGCGGCAGCCGGGAGCTCTGCCTCCGGGAGTCGCACCGGGCCGGGCTCGAGGAGCGGCTCCCCGGCATCGGCCGGGAGAGCGGCGCCTTTGTGCCCGACGAGTCGGCCGACGAGCGGTTCGCCCACCACCTCGGGGTCGACAACGTCCTCGGCCTGATCGGGGCCTTCGGCGCCCAACGCCTCGCCGACGAGCGGATTCTGCTGGCCGCCTTGCGTCGCTTCCTCACGGCCGCCGCCGCGGGTCCGGCGGAGGAGCGCTCGTCACTGCCCGGCCGCCTCCTGGAATCGCCCACCCTGAGCTGCCCGGCCCCCATGCTGACCGCGCTCCGGGGCGCCGACGGCCTCGCCACCATCGCCAACCCCCTTGCCACCCCCGCCGGATGAGCACCGACGGCCGGCCGGGCTCCGACCCCGAAGACACCCTCGACCTGCGGCTCACCGAAGAGCTCGTCGAGTTCCTCGCCGACGACCCGCGCGGACCCCGGCCCGTGCCCCGGGCCTCCGGCCTCCTCGACGGCCTGGCCGACTGGGGGCCCGTAGGCACTGCCACCGGGCCCTTCCAGCTCGTTCCGGTGAGCGTCGAGCGGGACGCACGACTGGTCGCCCGGTGGATGAACGATCCGGCTGTCGCGGCCCTCTGGGGGCTGGCCGGGCCCGAGTCGGTCACCGCGGATCACCTCCGGGCCCAGTTGGACGCCGACGGGCGCAGCGTTCCCTGTCTCGGTGTGCTCGCGGGCGTCCCCATGAGCTACTGGGAGGTGTACCGGGCCGACCTCGACCCCGTCGCCCGGCACTATCCGGCCCGCCCGCACGACACCGGAATCCGGCTGCTCATCGGCAAGGTCGCCGACCGGGGCCAGGGCACCGGCACCCGGCTGCTGCGCACCGTCGCCGATCTGGTGCTGGACCGGCGGCCGTCCTGCGGCCGGGTCATCGCGGAGCCCGACCTGCGCAACACCCCCTCCGTCGCGGCGCTTCTCGGCGCCGGCTTCCGGCTGGCCGGGGAAGTGGAACTGCCGCACAAACGGGCCGCCCTGATGATCCGCGACCGGGCGCTTCGGGGCCTCCTCTAGGCGGGCTTGCCGAAGTCCGGTGCGGTACCGCGCCCTGAAGGGGCGTGGGGCTGTGACACCGTGCGGCTCCGCCGCGTGGGTGTGACCAGCCACGGACGGCCTGCAGTCGCATGACCTCACTTCCAGCGGAGCGCTCAGCACCGAGGTACCGGAGTCGGCACACGATGTCGGTGCCGCCCCTTAGGGTGGCAGGGCTATGACTGCCACCTCTTCCCAGCCCTCGCTCACCGACCTGCTGCACGCCGCGGTGACGTCCGTCGGGGGCTCCGAGCGCCCCGGCCAGGTCGCCATGGCCGAGGCCGTCGCCGAAGTGATCGACAGCAATGCCCATCTGCTGGTGCAGGCGGGCACCGGTACGGGCAAGTCCCTCGGTTATCTGGTGCCCGCACTGGCACACGGTGAGCGTGTGGTGGTCGCGACCGCGACCCTCGCGCTGCAGCGTCAGCTCGTGGAGCGCGATCTTCCGCGCACGGTGGAGGCCTTGCACCCGCAGCTGCGCCGCCGCCCGGAGTTCGCCATGCTCAAGGGCCGCTCCAACTATCTGTGCCTGCACCGGCTCCACGAGGGAGTCCCACAGGAAGAGGAGGGGGGGCTCTTCGACCCGCTGGAGTCGGCGGCTCCGAGCAGCAGGCTCGGCAAGGACCTGCTGCGGCTGCGTGATTGGTCGGACGAGACCGAGACCGGCGACCGTGACGACCTGACCCCGGGCGTTTCCGACCGTGCCTGGTCTCAGGTGTCCGTCACCTCTCGGGAGTGTTTGTCGGCGTCGAAGTGCGCCTATGGCGCCGAGTGTTTCGCCGAGGCGGCCCGGGAGCGGGCCAAGCTGGCCGATGTCGTGGTGACCAACCATGCTCTGCTGGCCATCGACGCCATCGAGGGCGCTCCGGTGCTGCCCGGGCATGAGGTGCTGATCGTCGACGAGGCCCATGAGCTGGTCTCCCGGGTCACCGGAGTGGCGACCGGGGAGCTCACCCCGGGGCAGGTCAACCGTGCCGTGCGCCGGGCGGCCAAGCTGGTCGACGAGAAGGTGGGCGACGGGCTGCAGACCGCGGCCGAGGGCTTCGAGCGGCTGATGGAGCTGGCCCTGCCGGGTCGGCTGGAGGAGATTCCCGAGGACCTCGCCCTTGTCCTGATGGCACTCCGGGATGCCGCCCGGGCGGTGATCTCCGCCATCGGCAACACCCGCGACAAGTCCGTGCAGGATGAGGACGCCGTCCGCAAGCAGGCGCTGGCCTCCGTCGAGACGGTGCATGACGTCGCCGAGCGCATCGTCGAGGGCTCCGAATACGACGTCGTCTGGTGCGAGCGCCATGACGCCCGCGGCGGAGCCGGATATCGGCACAGCGGGGCGTCGCTGCGCGTTGCGCCGCTCTCGGTCTCCGGTCTGCTGCGGGAGAAGCTGTTCACCGAGCGTTCGGTGATCATGACCTCGGCGACCCTCAAGCTGGGCGGGGACTTCAACGGCGTCGCCGCCTCGCTGGGCCTCGCTCCCGAGGGCGTCCAGGGCGAGGACCTGCCGGAGTGGAAGGGCATCGATGTCGGGTCCCCCTTCGACTACCCCAAGCAGGGCATCCTCTATGTCGCCAGGCACCTGTCCCAGCCCGGCCGCGAGGGCAGCCGGGCGGACATGCTCGACGAGCTGGCCGAGCTGATCGAGGCCGCCGGGGGGCGCACGCTCGGGCTGTTCTCCTCGATGCGGGCCGCGCAGGCCGCGGCCGAGGAGCTCCGGGGGCGGCTCGACAAGCCGATCCTGCTGCAGGGCGAGGAGACGCTCGGTGAGCTGATCAAGACGTTCGCCGACGATGCCGGCACCTGTCTGTTCGGGACCCTCTCCCTCTGGCAGGGAGTCGATGTGCCCGGACCGAGCTGCCAGCTCGTCGTCATGGACCGGGTGCCCTTCCCGCGCCCCGACGATCCGCTGATGAGTGCCCGGCAGCGGGCGGTGGAGCAGGCGGGTGGCAATGGCTTCATGGCGGTGGCCGCGACCCATGCGGCCCTGCTGATGGCCCAGGGTGCCGGGCGGCTCGTCCGGGCGACCGGTGACCGCGGGGTGGTGGCGGTGCTCGACCCCCGGCTGGCGACGGCCCGCTATGGCTCCTTCCTGCGGGCCTCCATGCCGGACTTCTGGTACACAACGGACCGCAATCAGGTGCGCCGTTCGCTGGCGGCCATCGACACCCCCTAAGGGGGTGTCCGGTGGGCGGCACGGGCCCTGGGGTGCTCCCCCAGCTAACGCTGGGGGTGCCCCCAGGCACGGCGCCTCGCCGCGTTGTCGCATCACCCTCCCCCATAGCCCTGAACGGGCATGGGGGGACCCCCATCGCCCAGTACGCGGGTCATGCTCCGCCTTGCGATGCACCGCGCCAGACACCGCAGGGCCCGCACCGACCCACCGGACACCCCCTTAGCAGTCACCGGCGTGGGATGTGGTGGACACGGCGGGGCCCCGGAACCGGCGCAGTGGCTCCGGGGCCCGGTCTCGGTGTGCCCTCACACCCGCCGCAATACCGCCACGACCTTGCCGAGGATGGTGGCCTCGTCGCCGGGGATCGGCTGGTAGGTGGCGTTGTGGGGCAGCAGCCACACATGGCCGTCCTCGCGCCTGAAGCGCTTGACCGTCGCCTCGCCGTCGAGCATCGCCGCCACGATATCGCCGTTCTCCGCGACGGGCTGGCGGCGCACCGTCACCCAGTCTCCGTCACAGATCGCGGCCTCGATCATGGAGTCGCCGACGACCTTCAGCACAAAGAGCTCGCCGTCGCCCACCAGTTGGCGGGGGAGGGGGAAGACGTCCTCGACCGACTCCTCGGCCAGGATCGGGCCGCCGGCGGCGATCCGGCCGACCAGCGGGACGTAGGAGGCGGCGGGCTTGCCGGTGGTGTCCGTCGGCTGTGAGCTGGGCTGGTCCGAGCCGCGCACCTCATAGGCGCGGGGGCGGTGCGGATCCCTGCGCAGGAAGCCCTTGCGCTCCAGGGCCATCAGCTGGTGGGCCACGGAGGAGGTGCTGGAGAGCCCCACCGCCTGGCCGATCTCGCGCATGGAGGGTGGGTATCCACGGCGCTGGACGGAGTCCCGGATGACCTCGATCACGCGTCGCTGCCGGTCGGTGAGGCCCGAGCTGTCCGCGCGGATTCCTGGTGGCCGTCCTGGGAGCGAGCGGGCCGGCTTCGGCCCCTCGGTGCTCATGGCTGTGTCATTCATCGGGTGTGCCTGGTCGAGTCGATTCTGGGAGCGGTCCTGGGCGGTGATGGTGGCGCTGTTTGCGGTGGTGGTCACGTCGGCCCCTCTCGAGATGTTCTCCCTGGCTGGACAACGGTAGTTGCTTTCGAAAGGTTGCGCCAAACACACGTTCGAGTGAAATATCGTTGATTCGCTGACGCGATCAGCTCGAAGGGTGTACGGGCGAAGATCAATTCGCCTCTTTGCGGTACTGTCCGGTGCCCCGTTGACCGGCCACCCCGCGTCCTCACCAGGTCTTTCCCGCCATGCCGCAGCCGGGGTCGCCGACCGCGGACGGCGCTCACCGTCCCATGGGCGTTCTGCCCCGGGGGTGGAGCCGGGCGCCTTCGCGCCGCGGGTCCAGTGTGTCATCCGCGCCCCCCTGGCGGCGCCGTGGCGCCCCTCGCGTACGCTCTCCTCCTGCCGCCGAAGGACGACACGCGATGGGCGTGGTTGGCCGCCGGGCACCAGATCTAGTGCTTTGATGGCGGCAGCCGCCTACAAGTTGTGGTCGGCGGCCGATCCTGGTCATCTCCAGCCATGGCCATCGCCTATGCTGGAGGCTGCCTCGACAGGGTCCTGAACGGGCCTGTCGAAGCAGCGGATCGTGCACAGTTTCCTCGAGGTTTCTCGGGGTGTACTCGAGGGTGAAGGAGGGTGGAGAGCCATGCACTGCCCCTTCTGCAGGCACCCCGACAGCCGCGTCGTCGACAGTCGGACCACCGATGACGGTTGCTCGATCCGCAGGCGTCGCCAGTGCCCCGACTGCTCCCGTCGGTTCACGACGGTGGAGACCGCGTCACTGATGGTGATCAAGCGGAGCGGGGTCACCGAGCCCTTCAGCCGCAACAAGGTGATCTCCGGAGTGCGCAAGGCGTGCCAGGGCCGCCCGGTCACCGAGGACGCCCTGGCCCAGCTCGGCCAGCGGGTCGAGGAGGCGGTGCGTGCCACGGGCAGCGCCGAACTCTCCACCCATGACGTCGGCCTGGCCATACTCGGCCCGCTCAAGGACCTCGACCTGGTCGCGTATCTGCGCTTCGCGTCCGTGTACCAGGCCTTCGACTCGCTCGAGGACTTCGAGGCCGCCGTCGCGGAGCTTCGGCGCAGCATTCCCGGCGGCCCTGACGGCCCTGACGGTCCGCACAGCCTTGTCGGCCCCGAAGGTTTCGGCGGGCCCGCGCCGGGCGCGGACGGCCGCGGCGGTGACCGCGAAGTTTCCGCGCCCGCCACGGCCGCCGACTGAGCGAACAACACAACAGACCTGCCCGGTGCGCCCCGCGCACCCGGGTGACAGACACACATCGCGTCACGGAAGAAATGGGCGCACAAGGGCGTTTTGCCCGGTAGAGGGAGGCGGCATGACAGAGACGACGAGCGGCCCGGCACGAGGTTCCCGCTCCAAGGGGAACAAGGGCGGCAAGGGTCTGCGCATCGAACGCATCCACACCACCCCCGGAGTACACCCGTATGACGAGGTGGTCTGGGAGCGTCGTGACGTCGTCATGACCAACTGGCGCGACGGCTCCATCAACTTCGAGCAGCGCGGCGTGGAGTTCCCCGATTTCTGGTCGGTGAACGCGGTCAACATCGTCACGAGCAAGTACTTCCGGGGCGCCGTCGGTTCGCCCGAGCGCGAGTCGAGCCTCAAGCGACTGATCGACCGTGTGGTGCGCACCTACCGCAAGGCCGGTGAGCAGCATGGGTACTTCGCCTCTCCGGCGGACGCCGAGATCTTCGACCACGAGCTGACCTACGCCCTGCTGCACCAGGTCTTCAGCTTCAACTCGCCGGTCTGGTTCAACGTCGGCACCGCTCAGCCACAGCAGGTCTCGGCCTGCTTCATCCTCTCCGTCGACGACTCCATGGAGTCGATCCTCGACTGGTACAAGGAAGAGGGGATGATCTTCAAGGGTGGTTCCGGCGCGGGCCTGAACCTCTCCCGCATCCGCTCCTCCAAGGAACTGCTGTCCTCCGGCGGCAACGCCTCCGGCCCGGTCTCCTTTATGCGCGGCGCCGACGCCTCGGCCGGAACGATCAAGTCCGGGGGCGCCACCCGACGCGCGGCCAAGATGGTCGTCCTGGACGTCGACCACCCGGACGTCGAGGCCTTCATCGAGACCAAGGTGAAGGAAGAGGAGAAGGTGCGCGCGCTGCGCGACGCCGGCTTCGACATGGACCTGGGCGGTGACGACATCACCTCCGTCCAGTACCAGAACGCCAACAACTCGGTCCGCGTCAACGACGAGTTCATGAAGGCCGTCGAGACCGGCGCCAAGTTCGGGCTGCGCGCCCGGCTGACCGGCGAGGTCATCGAAGAGGTCGACGCCAAGGGCCTGTTCCGCAAGATGGCCGAGGCCGCCTGGGCCTGCGCCGACCCCGGCATTCAGTACGACGACACCATCAACCACTGGCACACCTCGCCGGAGACGGGCCGGATCACCGCGTCCAACCCCTGCAGCGAGTACATGCACCTGGACAACTCCTCGTGCAACCTCGCCTCCCTGAACCTGATGAAGTTCCTCCGCGACGACGACCAGGGGAACCAGGCATTCGACGCCGAGCGCTTCGCCAAGGTCGTCGAGCTGGTCATCACGGCGATGGACATCTCCATCTGCTTCGCCGACTTCCCGACCGAGAAGATCGGTGAGACCACCCGCGCCTTCCGTCAGCTGGGCATCGGCTACGCCAACCTCGGCGCCCTGCTGATGGCCACCGGCCACGCCTACGACAGCGACGGCGGCCGCGCGCTGGCCGGTGCCATCACCTCACTGATGACCGGCACGTCCTACCGGCGTTCCGCCGAACTGGCCGCGGTCGTCGGCCCGTACGACGGTTACGCCCGCAACGCCGACGCCCACCAGCGCGTGATGAAGCAGCACGCCGACGCCAACGCGGCCGCCCGGCGGATGGACGACCTGGACACCCCGGTGTGGGCCGCGGCGACCGAGGCCTGGCAGGACGTGATCCGCCTCGGCGAGAAGAACGGCTTCCGCAACGCCCAGGCCTCCGTGCTGGCTCCCACCGGCACCATCGGCCTGATGATGGACTGCGACACCACGGGCGTCGAGCCGGACCTGGCCCTGGTCAAGTTCAAGAAGCTGGTCGGCGGCGGCTCGATGCAGATCGTGAACAACACGGTCCCCAAGGCGCTCAAGCGACTGGGCTACCAGCCCGAGCAGATCGAGGCGATCGTCGCCCACATCGCCGAGCACGGCAATGTGATCGATGCTCCGGGACTGAAGCCGCAGCACTACGAGGTCTTCGACTGCGCCATGGGCGAGCGGGCGATCTCGGCCATGGGCCATGTGCGGATGATGGCCGCCGCCCAGCCGTTCCTGTCCGGTGCGATTTCCAAGACCGTGAACCTGCCGGAGTCGGCCACCGTCGAGGAGGTCGAGGAGGTCTACTTCGAGGGCTGGAAGCTGGGCCTGAAGGCGCTCGCGATCTACCGCGACAACTGCAAGGTCGGTCAGCCGCTCTCCGCGAAGAAGAAGGAAGCGGCCAAGGCCCCCGGGGCCGCCGCTCCCGCCGCTGCGGAGAAGGTCGTCGAGTACCGCCCGGTCCGCAAGCGCCTGCCCAAGGGCCGTCCGGGCATCACCACTTCCTTCACGGTGGGTGGTGCCGAGGGGTATATGACCGCCAACTCCTACCCGGACGACGGTCTCGGCGAGGTCTTCCTCAAGATGTCCAAGCAGGGCTCGACCCTGGCGGGCATGATGGACGCCTTCTCGATCGCCGTCTCGGTCGGCCTGCAGTACGGCGTGCCGCTGGAGACCTACGTCTCGAAGTTCACCAATATGCGCTTCGAGCCGGCCGGCATGACGGACGACCCGGACGTGCGGATGGCGCAGTCGATCGTCGACTACATCTTCCGCCGGCTGGCACTGGACTTCCTGCCGTTCGAAACGCGCTCGGCGCTGGGCATCCACTCCGCCGAGGAGCGTCAGCGCCACCTGGACACCGGCTCGTACGAGCCGGCGGACGAGGAGGTCGACGTCGAGGGACTCGCCCAGTCCGCTCCGCGGCAGGCCGAAGCCCCGAAGCCCGAGGTCCCGGCCCAGCCTGCGGCCGCGGCCCCGGCGCCCCGGCAGGCCCACAACTCCACCGAGCTGGTGGAGATGCAGCTCGGTCTGAACGCCGACGCGCCGCTGTGCTTCTCCTGCGGAACGAAGATGCGCCGCGCGGGCAGCTGCTACCTGTGCGAGGGCTGCGGCTCGACCAGCGGCTGCAGCTGACCGTGAGCCCTCATTGGGCGTGAGTTAGCTGCTCAGGTGGGGTGTCGGCGATGATGTCGACACCCCATCACGCATTTCGCCAACGCGGCCGTTGCCTCCCGTACAGCCTCGTCGGGACAACCGTGTGGCTACTCAGCGTGTTCAGCTGTCGCAATGGTCCGTTGCAGGGTCTGGCGAGCTTGTGCCAACTCGTCCGCGCGCCGGTCGAGGTGGGCGAGTTGGGCGAGGAGCTTGTCCAGCACTCCCGGGCACGGACGCAGCGAGCCGTCCGCGAGGGCGCAGGGCAGCACCTGCCGGATCAAGCTGGTGGACAGCCCGGCCGCCAGCAGGGCGCGAATCTGTCCGACCGTCTGCTCGGCGGCATCGTCGTAATCGCGGTATCCGTTGGCCTGACGGGTTGAGGTGAGAAGGCCGACGCGCTCGTAGTACCGGAGCAGGCGCTCACTCGTCCTGGTTCTTTTGGCCAACTGTCCAATCAGCATCGTTTCTCCGCGGAGCTTGACCTTGCCATGGTGTCAACCTTCAACGATGGGGTCAGCGGCTGCATTCCGTCGCCGTCACCGGTCCTGACCAGGAGAGTTCGTTGATCATTGACGCGCACAGCCATGTCCACGATCCCGTGCACAGCCATATCGCCCTGCTGGACGAGGCAGGAGTCGACCGCGCCGTGCTCTTCGGCACCCGGCCGCATCCCGAGCGGGCCACCGATCTGGCCTCGTTCCGGCGCGAGATGAGCGTGCTGGACGAGACGATCAGTGGACAGTCCACCGGCCCGGGCAGCTACCGGGCCGCGTGGCAGGAGCTGGGCTCGGCGTGCGCGGCCTACCCCGATCGTTTCATCGGCTTCGGCAAGGTTCGCCTGGACCTGTCGGCCCAGCAGATTGCGGAGGAGGTCGAGCGGGAGGTAGTCGGCCGTGGCTTTCGGGGTATCGGTGAGCTGACCCCGTCACCGGACGGGGCCGGCCGGATCGAGCCGGTTCTGCGGGCAGCCGCCGATCACGGCGGGCTACCGGTCGTCGTACACGGGTTTGCGCCGACCACGGTGCGAGACCTGGCGACTCTGGCCGGTCTCGCACGCCGCCACCCGAGCGTCCCGCTGGTGATCAGCCAACTGGGCGGGCTGAACTGGCTGACGGCTGTGGAGCTGGCCCGGGACACCCCGAACATGTACCTGGAACTGTCGACGGCGAACATCATCTTCGCGGTGCGACTGGCCATCGACGAGGTGCCGGACCGCACTCTGTTCGGCTCGGATGCGCCCTATGGCGACCCGGTACTCGCCCGCGCCACCGTTGAACGCGTGACCAAGTCGGGTGCGCTGCGCGATCGCGTCCTGGGGGGCACCCTCGCGGAACTGCTCGGTCTCTGACCGCATGCGGGGGCGTGCTCCTCCGGCGCGTGCTGCGCCCTCTGGTACGTGATGCGTGCCACGTTCATGGCCGTACGATGGCCCGGTGCTGGTCAAGTGGATTCGCTGCACCGTGGTCGACCGCCGTGGGTTTGAGCGGGGGCAGCGAAAGTGGGCGGGGTTGCTGGGCGAACCGGGGTTCCGGGGACAAGGGGGTGGTTGGAGCAGGGGGCGTCCTGGTGTGGCGCACCTCTTCAATTTCTGGGAGAGCCGGGCGTTTTACGACTCCTTCATGGCGCGGTCGCACGACAGACTGGCCGCCGCCCAGGCCGGTACGTACAAGGACGGCCAGGTGCGGCTGTTCGAGCACCGCTTCGATGTGAAGGTGGGGTTCCGGCCGCAGTTCACGGATGCGGATGTGGTGCGGATCGCCCACTGCCGGGTGCGGGAGGACCGGGTGGAGCACTTCACGCTCATGCAGGAAAAGGTGTGGAACCCCGCGATGGCCGGCTCTCCGGGGATGCTGCGTGGGGTGTTCGGCGAGGCACCCGGCCAGGAGTTCCTGGTGCTGTCGATGTGGAACTCCGAGGCCGAGCACGGGAAGTACCGGGTGGACCGGGTGGAGCGGCTGGCGCTCCGGGCGCAGACCGAGGCGGACATCGCGGCGATCGCGGGCGACGTGGTGCAGATAGAACCGTCCTGGACGGTGTGAGTTCGCACCTTTCGGGCGGTGTGCGGGTCGGGTCGGTGCCCGGTGCCGTGGCGCGCAAGGGCGCCCGATGCCGTCCGTTCCGACGAGGTGTGGACGCCCGCACGGGCCGCGGCCAGGGTGGCGTCGGCGGCCTGATCGGCGACCGCCGCGTCGATGGGCTCGCGGGTGATGAACAGCCTGACGAGCAGCGGGGCGGTGACGGCTCGCCCCACGGCACCGTGATCGGTGCCGGCCGGGGCCCCGCCACGCTCGACGGCCCAGCTGTCCTCGCCCGCGAGGCCGAGGGCGTAACCGTGTCCGGCGAGCCCGGAGAGCACCGCATCGTGCACGGCCGCGCGGGTGCGGGCGGTGCGCCCGCCCGGGCGAACGGTTCCCGGGCTGCGGAGGGCGGCCTGGGATATCTCGGCCAGTGGCCCGTGCCGCCCCGTGCCGCCTCGGGGCGGCACGGGGCGGCCGGGTGCTCACCGCTGCGTAGTGTGAGGCGGGTGAGCGGTGTTCGATTTAGGGTGGCGGCATGGTACGGCCCCGGCGCATTGTCCTTCTCCGGCACGGAGAGTCGGTGGGCAATGTCGATGACACGGTCTATGAACGGGAGCCCGATCATGCGCTGAGCCTGACCGCCCGGGGGCGCAGGCAGGCCCAGGAAGCGGGTGTCCACCTGCGCGAACTCTTCGGGAGCGAAACGGTGTCGGCCTATGTCTCGCCCTATCGCCGCGCTCATCAGACCTTTCTCGCGCTTGGGCTCGATCCGCGCCGGATCCGGGTCCGGGAGGAACCGCGGCTGCGGGAACAGGACTGGGGGAACTGGCAGGATCGCGAGGATGTGCGGCGGCAGAAGGCCTACCGGGACGCCTATGGGCATTTCTTCTACCGCTTTGCGCAGGGCGAGTCGGGCGCCGATGTCTATGACCGGGTCGGGTCCTTCCTCGAGAGTCTGTGGCGCAGTTTCGAGGACCCGGACCATCCGCCGAACGTCCTGCTGGTCACGCATGGACTGACCATGAGGCTGTTCTGTATGCGGTGGCTGCACTGGACCGTGGCGGAGTTCGAGAGCCTGTCGAACCCGGGCAATGCGGAGACCCGTTCCCTGCTGCTCGGATCCGACGGGCGGTATCACCTCGACCGTCCGTTCGAGCGCTGGTGTACCCCCGAGTCGTATGGTTTCACCGGTTAGAGTTCGCTGCGATGATCGCTGACCGATTCCACCGAGCTCTGGCAAGTCTGCGCGGGCTGGCTGTGGGCGACGCTCTCGGCTCCCAGTTCTTCGTGCCCGCCAACCATCCCCTCCTCAGGCGCAGAGAAGTTCCGTCGGCGCCCTGGCACTGGACCGACGACACCGAGATGGCCTGCTCCGTGCTCGCGGTCCTCGCCGAGCACGGCCGCATCGACCAGGACGCCCTCGCCCGGTCCTTCGCCGAGCACCATGACTTCGACCGGGGGTACGGGCCGGCGGTCAACCGGATGCTCCGCCTGATCAGGGAGGGTGGCGACTGGCGGGAGCTGGCGGCAGCCCTGTTTAAGGGCCAGGGATCCTGGGGCAATGGCGCCGCCATGCGCATCGCCCCGCTGGGCGCGTGGTACGGAGACGACCCCGAGCAGGCCACGCACCAGGCCGAGATCTCGGCGTACACCACCCACCAGCACCGCGAGGCCGTGGCCGGGGCGATGGCGGTGGCCGCCGCGGCGGCGATCGCCGCCGGCCCGGCCGGACCGGTCACCCCGGAGACACTGCTGGACGGAGTGATTGCCCTGGTGCCGCGCAGTGCCGTGGGGGCGGGACTGCGGCGCGCACGCGACATGCTCGACTACGGCGACGCGACCACGGTCGCGGCGGTCCTCGGCTGTGGCCGCCGTACCAGTGCGCATGACACCGTGCCCTTCGCGCTCTGGGCGGCGGCCCGTCATCTGGGTTCCTTCGAGACGGCGTTCTGGACAACCGCGCAGGTGGGCGGGGACGTGGACACCACCTGTGCGATCGTCGGGGGAGTGGTCGCGGCGGGGGGGGGGGGGGCCCCCCCCCCCCGCGGGGGGGGGGGCCCCCCCCCGCGCCCCCCCGGGGGGGCGGCCCCCCCCGGCGGAACCCACCCGCCCGCGGGGGGGGCGGGGGCCCCCCGCCAGC
>NZ_JBDJPF010000048.1:0-54939 GCF_054957865.1 Streptomyces xingningensis | reverse complement strand
CTCCGACGCCTCGATGTCCAGCACACCCGCCAACGACTGCGGCTGGTTCGCCACCCCCCCCACCACCCCCCCCGCCCACCCCCCCCACCCCCCCCCCCCCCCACCACCCGGGGGGGGGGGGGCCCCCCCCCCCCAGGGCGGGGGCGCGGGCCGGGGGGGGGGCCCCCCTGGGGGCCCCCGCCACCGGTGTTCTCAGGCATGGACCCGGTCGGACCGGGCCCCCGCCAGCTCGATCGCGGCGCACCGCCAGCGCAGGTCGGTGCACTGCTCGAGGCGGAAGGCCAGCGCCTGGAGCCGGTCCCCGGAGGCGATCCGGGCGTATGCCTCGATCACCCCGGGGCGCGGCTGGAACTCCCCGCAGCGCTGGACGACCGGGGCCAGGGCGCCCGGTGACACGGGGCGCAGCGGGGCCCGTGGCGCCAGCATGGTGAGCCGGTCGTAGGCCGGGGGCAGGGTGTGCCCGAGCAGCAGGTGCACCGGGCGCTGCCCGCTGAGGGTCAGCAGCAGCTGCTCGGCGAACCAGTAGCGCGGAAGCCGGGCGCGCGCCCGGCGCTTGGCGGCCGGGTCGGCGGCCGGCCGCCGTGGATCGGTGCGCCGGGGTGGCGCACTGCGGTGGCCGGTGGTTTTGGCCGCCTTGGTGGTCCTGTTCAACGTCGATCGCCCCCTTCGGTGGGGATCTTCTAGCGGTGTGCTTTCCCGGACGACAAGGGGCCCGGGATGCCTTTGCCGGTCCCGGGAGGGTTCACCTATCAGGGCGATGGGTGCCCGGGGGCCGCCATGCCGGGCGGCCGGGCCGGGTGATGGACGAGCCCCGGGCATCGGGCTCCCGGCACTTCGAAGGGGGACTCGTCCCCGTATGCTGGCCGGACAACTCGTACGTCCTCAGGCTCGTACGTCCTCAGGCCCGTGCATCCTCAGGAAGGCGGCGGTCATGCGCGTCTACGTCCCCCTGACCCTCCCCGGCCTCGCCGAGGCGTACCGGGCGGGCGAGCTGGGCCCCGCCCCGCTGGATGCCTATGCCGTCACCCCCGCGCTGCGTGAGTGGTATGTCTCGGATGACATCGAGGAGCTGGAGTACGCGGCGCTGAGCCGGGCCGCCCAGGGTTCGCTGCGCAGGCTCGCCGCCGACCCGGGGGCGGCGCGCCGCCGGGTGGTGGTCGCGGTGGATGTGCCCGACGGTGCGGCCGCCGTCGACCCGGACATGGGCCTGGACCAGTCCGCGCTCGGCGTGGTGCGGCTGGCGCGGACGGTGCCGCTGGCGAAGGCGGCGGCCGTGCACATGGACTCCGACGACGCCGAGGCGGATATCGCCGCCGCGGCGGCGGCGCTGGGCGCGGCGGACCACGGTGACGACGACGCGCAGTTCACCGTCGACGGCGCGGAGGACCATGAGCTCATGTGGTTCGGCGTGCAGGAGATCCCGAACCTGATCTGACCCCCGGGGCGTTGTCGGTGGCTGCGGGTACGGTCTTGGCATGACGCAGCCCTCGGCTCACATCGTCTGGGATTGGAACGGCACCCTCCTGCACGACATCGACGCGGTGATGTCGGCGACGAACGCGTCGTTCGCGGAGGTCGGCCTGGAGCCGATCACCCTGGAGCGCTACCGGGACCTGTACTGCGTGCCCGTTCCGCGTTTCTACGAGCGGTTGATGGGGCGGCTGCCCACCGACGCCGAGTGGCAGGTGATGGACGAGGCGTTCCACCGCCACTACCGGGAGCCGGCGATGGACGCCGGGCTGACCGAGGGGGCCGAGCGGCTGCTCGCCGAGCGGCAGGCCGCCGGGTGCACCCAGTCGCTGTGCTCCCTGGCCCCGCACGAACAGCTGATACCCCTGGTGCGCAGACATGGCATCGAGCGGCACTTCATCCGGGTCGACGGGCGCACCGGCCCGAGCAACATCGGCAAGGCCGAGCAGATGGCCCGGCATCTCGCCGCGCTCGAGGGGGTGACACCGGAGCAGGTGGTGATCATCGGTGACGCCGTCGACGACGCCCGGGCCGCGGCGCACATCGGGGCGAGCGCGGTGCTGTACACCGGCGGATCGCACAGCAGGGCCAGCCTTCGGGCGGCGGGGGTGCCGGTGGTGGATTCCCTGGCCGAGGCGGTGGCCGAGGCGGACCGGCTGGTGGGCCGGCCGGTGCACTGAGCAAGGCGGCACGGGGGAGCGGTGGGAGGAGAGATGAGGGCGAGGGCGGTGGCCATGGTCCGGAGCCGACAAAGTCACATTCGGCGCGTGACCTTCTCCGCCGGAAGAGCGATAGCCTTACCACGTGATCAGCGCGATACCCAGCAGGGGCGACGGCGCCTCTGTCCTGCACCCGCGGCGCCACAGCGCCCGGGGAGCCGCTGGTCCCCGGAACCGGGCGTGTCCGGCGTCGCCGACCCCACCTGCGTCGTCGAGGCTGTCGACGGCGCACGCGGAGCCCCGCCCGGCCATCCCTCATCCCGGCATACCGCCGAAGACGACCGGACAACCCGGGTCGCGACGTGATGCCTTCACCACCTATGTCACGCAACGGCGCGCGACAGGAGCCAGAGGACATGCAGACCAAGCTGGACGAAGCCAAGGCCGAGCTGCTCGGGCGGGCGGCCCGCGTCGCTGAGATCAGCCCGGCCGGGGGCCAACAACCGACCGGGTCCAAGGGCGAAGGCGGGCTCGACCAGGAAACCCTGGCCGCCTACCTCCAGCGCTACTACCTGCACACCGCACCCGAGGACCTCACCGGCCGTGACCCGGTCGACGTCTTCGGCGCCGCGCTGTCGCACTACCGGCTCGCCGAGAATCGACCACAGGGCACCGCGAATGTGCGGGTGCACACCCCCACCGTCGAGGAGAACGGCTGGACGTGCAGCCACTCGGTGGTGGAGGTCGTCACCGACGACATGCCGTTCCTGGTCGACTCCGTCACCAATGAGCTCTCCCGCCAGAACCGCGGCATCCATGTCGTCATCCACCCGCAGATGATCGTCCGCCGCGATGTCACCGGCCGGCTGCTCGAGGTCCTCGGCTCCAACTGCGACGCCCATGGCGCGGGCAAGGACGCCGCCCTGCCGCACGACGCCCTCGTCGAGTCCTGGATCCACGTCGAGATCGACCGCGAGACCGACCGCGGCGACCTCAAGCAGATCACCGCCGATCTGCGGCGCGTCCTCTCCGATGTCCGCGAGGCCGTGGAGGACTGGGAGAAGATGCGCGAGGCCGCGCTGCGCATCGCCGATGGCCTGCCGTCCGAGCCGGCCCCCGCCGACCTGCCCGCCACGGAGGTCGAAGAGGCCCGTGAGCTGCTGCGCTGGCTGTCCGCGGATCACTTCACCTTCCTTGGCTATCGCGAATACGAGTTGACCAAGGTGCCCACCGACGACGGCGAGGAGGACGCGCTCACCGCCGTCCCCGGCACCGGCCTCGGCATCCTGCGCTCCGACCCCGCCCACACCACCGACGGCCATCACGACGGGCACCACGCCCCGCTGTCCCGCCCGGCCTCGCCGTCCTTCAGCAGACTGCCCGCGGACGCCCGCGCCAAGGCCCGCGAGCACCGGCAGCTCGTCCTCACCAAGGCCAACAGCCGCGCCACCGTGCACCGCCCCTCCTACCTCGACTACGTCGGGGTGAAGAAGTTCGACGCGGACGGCAATGTGACCGGCGAGCGCCGCTTCCTGGGCCTGTTCTCCTCCGCCGCGTACACCGAGTCCGTGCGCCGGGTGCCCGTCATCCGCCGCAAGGTCGCCCAGGTGCTGGCCGACGCCGGGTTCTCCCCCGACAGCCACGACGGCCGCGACCTGCTCCAGATCCTGGAGACCTACCCGCGCGACGAGCTGTTCCAGACCCCGGCCGACCAGCTGCGGACCATCGCCACCAGCGTGCTCTACCTCCAGGAGCGCCGCCGGCTGCGGCTGTATCTGCGCCGTGACGAATACGGGCGCTACTTCTCCGCCCTCGTCTATCTGCCGCGCGACCGCTACACCACCGCCGTCCGGCTGCGTCTGATCGACATCCTCAAGGAGGAACTGGGCGGCACCAGCGTCGACTTCACCGCCTGGAACACCGAATCGGTGCTCTCCCGGCTGCACTTCGTCGTCCGCGTCGAGCCCGGTGCCACCCTCCCCGACCTCACCGACACCGATGTCGAGCGCATCGAGGCCCGGCTGGTGGAGGCCGCCCGTTCCTGGGCCGACGGCTTCGCCGAGACGCTGACCGCCGAGGTCGGCGAGGAGCGCGCCGCCGAGCTGCTGCGCCGTTACGGCCAGGCGTTCCCCGAGGGCTACAAGGCCGACCACAGCCCGCGCGGCGCCGTCTCCGACCTCGGTCACCTGGAGAAGCTGACCACGGCCGGCGGCGACCGCGACTTTGAGTTCAGCCTCTATGAGCCGGTCGGCGCGGGCCCCGGCGAGCGCCGCTTCAAGATCTACCGCACGGGTGAGCCGGTCTCGCTGTCCACCGTGCTGCCCGTCCTCCAGCGGCTGGGCGTCGAGGTCGTCGACGAGCGCCCGTACGAGCTGCGCTGCTCGGACCGGACGACCGCGTGGGTCTACGACTTCGGGCTGCGGCTGCCCGAGCACCTCGACGGCGACAACGCGCGCGGCCGCTTCCAGGACGCCTTCGCCGCGGTGTGGACGGGCGACGCGGAGAACGACAACTTCAACGAGCTGGTGCTGCGGGCCGGTCTCGACTGGCGGCAGGCCATGGTGCTGCGGGCGTACGCCAAGTACATGCGCCAGGCGGGCAAGCCGTTCACCCAGCCGTATATCGAAGAGGCGCTCCGCCACAACGTCCACATCACCCGGCTGCTGGTCAACCTCTTCGAGGCCCGGATGTCCCCGGCGCTCCAGCGCGCGGGCAACGAGCTGATCGACGGGCTGCTGGAGGAGCTGGAGGGCGCCCTCGACCAGGTCGCCAGCCTGGACGAGGACCGCATCCTGCGGTCCTTCCTCACGGCCATCAAGGCCACCCTGCGCACCAATCACTTCCAGCGGGACGCCGACGGCAGGCCGCACGGCTATCTGTCGGTCAAGCTCGACCCGCAGGCCATCCCCGATCTGCCCGCGCCCCGGCCCGCGTTCGAGATCTGGGTCTACTCCCCGCGCGTCGAGGGCGTGCACCTGCGCTTCGGCAAGGTCGCCCGCGGCGGCCTGCGCTGGTCCGACCGGCGCGAGGACTTCCGCACCGAGGTGCTCGGCCTGGTCAAGGCGCAGATGGTGAAGAACACCGTGATCGTGCCGGTCGGTGCCAAGGGCGGCTTTGTCGCCAAGCGGCTGCCCGACCCGTCCGCGAACCGTGACGCCTGGCTCGCCGAGGGCATCGCCTCGTACCGCACGTTCATCTCCGGCCTGCTCGACATCACCGACAACATGGTCGGCGGCGAGGTCGTCCCGCCGAAGGACGTCGTCCGGCACGACGAGGACGACACCTACCTGGTCGTCGCCGCCGACAAGGGCACCGCGACCTTTTCCGACATCGCCAACGAGGTCGCCGAGTCCTATGGCTTCTGGCTCGGCGACGCCTTCGCCTCCGGTGGTTCGGCGGGCTATGACCACAAGGGCATGGGCATCACCGCCCGCGGCGCCTGGGAGTCCGTCGAGCGCCACTTCCGCGAGCTGGGCCACAACACCCAGACCGAGGACTTCACGGTCGTCGGCGTCGGCGACATGTCCGGCGATGTGTTCGGCAACGGCATGCTGCTCTCCGAGCACATCCGCCTGGTCGCCGCCTTCGACCACCGGCACATCTTCCTGGACCCGAACCCGGACGCCGCCACCTCCTACGCCGAGCGCAGGCGCCTGTTCGAGCTGCCCCGTTCGTCCTGGGCCGACTACAACACCTCGCTGCTCTCCCACGGCGGTGGCATCCACCCCCGGGGCGCCAAGTCGATCCCGGTCAACGCCCAGGTGCGGGCGGCCCTCGGCATCGAGCCGGGAGTCACCAAGATGACGCCCGCCGAGCTGATGAAGACCATCCTCCGGGCACCGGTCGACCTGCTGTGGAACGGCGGCATCGGCACCTATGTCAAGGCGTCCACCGAGTCGCATGCCGACGTCGGCGACAAGGCCAACGACCCCATCCGGGTGGACGGCCAGGACCTGCGGGTCAAGGTCGTCGGCGAGGGCGGCAACCTGGGCCTGACCCAGCTCGGCCGGATCGAGTTCGCGCTGGCCGGCGGAAGGATCAACACCGACGCCATCGACAACAGCGCCGGCGTGGACACCTCCGACCACGAGGTGAACATCAAGATCCTGCTCAACGGCCTGGTCGCGGACGGCGACATGACCGTCAAGCAGCGCAACAAGCTGCTCGCCGAGATGACCGACGAGGTCGGCGAGCTGGTGCTGCGCAACAACTACGCGCAGAACGTCGCCCTGACCAACGGTGTGGCCCAGGCGCCCAGCCTGCTCCACGCCCACCAGCGGATCATGCGCAGGCTCAGCCGCGAGGGACACCTGGACCGCGCGCTGGAGTTCCTGCCCACCGACCGGCAGATCCGTGAGCGGCTCTCCGCCGGGCGCGGGCTGAGCCAGCCCGAACTGGCCGTCCTGCTCGCCTACATCAAGATCACCGCTGCCGAGGAGCTGCTCACCACCGGGCTCCCCGACGACCCGTACCTCCAGCGGCTGCTGTACGCCTACTTCCCGCAGGCGCTGCGCCAGTCGTTCGGCGAGCAGATCGACGGCCATGCGCTGCGGCGCGAGATCGTCACCACGGTGCTCGTCAACGACACCGTCAACTCCGGTGGTTCGACCTTCCTGCACCGGCTGCGGGAGGAGACCGGGGCCTCGCTGGAGGAGATCGTCCGGGCGCACTCGGCGGCCCGGGAGATCTTCGGTCTGAGCGCGGTCTGGGACGCGGTCGAGGCGCTGGACAACGCGGTCACCTCCGAGGTGCAGACGCGGGTCCGGCTGCACTCGCGGCGGCTGGTCGAGCGTGGCACCCGCTGGCTGCTCAACAACCGCCCGCAGCCGCTCCAGCTCGCCGAGACCATCGAGTTCTTCCGGGACGGCGTGGCCGCGGTCTGGGCCGAGCTGCCCAAGCTGCTGCGCGGCGCCGACCTCGAGTGGTGGCAGTCCATCCATGACGAGCTGGCCGCGGCCGGGGTGCCGGGCGAGCTGGCGGTGCGGGTCGCGGGCTTCTCGGCCGTCTTCCCGGCCCTGGACGTCGTCGCCATCGCGGACCGCACGGGCAAGGAGCCGCTGTTCGTGGCCGAGGTCTACTACGACCTCGGGGACCGGCTGCACATCAGCCAGCTGATGGACAAGATCATCGATCTGCCGCGGGCCGACCGCTGGCAGTCCATGGCCCGTGCC
The DNA here is from genome assembly GCF_054957865.1 of Streptomyces xingningensis. Classification (NCBI taxonomy): domain Bacteria; kingdom Bacillati; phylum Actinomycetota; class Actinomycetes; order Kitasatosporales; family Streptomycetaceae; genus Streptomyces; species Streptomyces xingningensis. The sequence continues at coordinate 47,639 of NZ_JBDJPF010000048.1, read as the reverse complement.
TCCATCCGCGAGGACCTGTACGCCTGCCACGCGGCCCTGACCGCCGACATCCTGGCGGTGGGCAATGGCTCCTCGACACCGGAGCAGCGCTTCACGGCCTGGGAGGAGAAGAACGCCCCGATCCTGGCCCGGGCCCGGGCCACGCTGGACGAGATCCGCGGTTCGGACGCGTTCGACCTGGCCAACCTGTCGGTGGCGATGCGGACGATGCGCACCCTGCTGCGTACCCACACCTGATCCGCCGGGTGCGGAAAGGGGGGGGGGGGGGGGGGGGGGGGGGGGGGGGGGGGGCGGCCCCCCCCGGGGGGGGGCGGGCGGGGGGGGGGGCGGCCGGGCGGCGGGGGGGGGCCCCGGGCCGCGGGGGGGGGGGGGGGGGGGGGGGGGGGGGGGGGCCGGCCCCCGCCCCCCCCCCCCCCCCTTTTTTTGATGGCGCCTCATGACGCCTCATGACGTCGTCATGTGGCCGTTCCTGCCGGTTCCGCTGGAGTTGGCGGTCCGGCCGCTCGCATCTGCTGCGCTTGGGATTCCGGTTTCCTAGGGTGGAGGTGCGGTGGTTTCGGGTTGGGCCGCGGGCTCGGTTCGGTATGCGACGGAGCTGCTCGCTCCGGTCACCGGCACGCCGTGACGGGCGTGGCCGGGCAGTGCCCTGAACACCCAGGCGCGGTAGGACCAGAAGCGGAACAGGGTGGCGGTTCCGATGCCCGCGAACTTGAAGAGGTTGCTCTGGAACGGCTCGTCCCAGCCGAAGCCATAGGTGGCGATGTAGAGGATGCCGTTCTCGATGACCAGCCCGATGGCGCTGAAGGCCGCGAACAGGGTGACCTCTCTGCTGCGGTGGCCGCGATCGCGGTCCGGGTAGGTGAAGTAGCGCAGCCCCAGGTAGTTGAAGGCGATGGCGAAGCCGGTCGCGACCACGCTGCACCTGACCACCGGCAGACCGGTGATCCCCCGGCACAGGTTGAAGACCCCGAGGTTGACGAAGATTCCCAGTACGCCCACCGTGCCGAACTTCGCGAATTCCCGGCCCAGCGCCAGCAGCCTCGCCGGGCCGGGCAGGCGTTTCCCTCTCGTCTCCACCGGTCCCTCCGTCTTCACCGGTCGCAAGGGCATCTCCCGATACGGCCGCCACGCATTGCGGACATTGCACGCGGACAGCCGATTGTAGTGTAATTTGCCGCGAAAACTAACGCAGTGCGACGGTGAGACGACAACGCGCGAGGACAGTGGCATGACAGAGGCGGTACTGCTCGTCGGCGGCAAGGGGACCCGGCTCCAGCCGCTCACCCTCAACACCCCCAAGCCCATGGTCCCGGCCGCCGGAGTGCCCTTCCTCGCCCATCAGCTGGCCCGCGCGGCGGCCGCCGGAGTCGGCCATGTCGTGCTGGCCACCTCCTATCTGGCCGAGGTCTTCGAGCCGTACTTCGGCGACGGTTCCGCCCACGGCCTGCGGCTGACCTATGTCACCGAGGAGGAGCCGCTCGGCACCGGCGGAGCGATCCGGCGCGCGGCCGGGGCGCTCACCGCCCGTCCCGGCGATCCCGTGCTCGTCTTCAACGGCGACATCCTCACCGGCCTCGACATCCGGGCCCTGCTCCACCGCCATGAGCGGGCACAGGCCGACATCACCCTGCACCTGACCCGGGTCGCCGACCCCAGGGCCTTCGGCCTGGTCCCCACCGACCCCGCCGGGCGTGTGCTCGCCTTCACCGAGAAGCCCCGGCACCCGGACCAGATCATCACCGACCAGATCAACGCCGGCTGCTATGTCTTCCGGCGCGAGGTCATCGACACCATCCCCACCGGCCGCCCGGTCTCCGTGGAGCGCGAGACCTTCCCCGGGCTGCTGGCCGGGGGCGCCGCGCTGCACGGGGTGGTCGACGCCTCGTACTGGCTCGACCTGGGCCGCCCGGCCTCCTTCGTCCAGGCCTCCGCCGACCTGGTCCGCGGTGTCGTACGCTCCCCGGCCGTCCCCGGCGAGCCGGGTGAGCACCTGGTGCTGCCCGGCGCCCACATCGAGGCGGGTGCCCGGCTCGGCGGCGGCACGGTCGTCGGCGCCGGGGCGCATATCGCGGCGGGCGCCGACATCGAGGGGTCGGTGGTGCTGGACGACGCCCGCATCGAGGCGGGCGCCCGGGTACGGGCCTCCATGATCGGCAACGGTGCCCGGGTGGGCCCGCGCACCGTGCTCGACGGCGCGGTCATCGGCGACCACGCCCGGATCGGCGCGGACAACGAACTGCGCGAGGGCGCCCGCATCTGGTGCGGCACCGCCATCCCCGACGCCGCCATCCGCTTTTCCGCCGTCTGACCCCCACCGCCGCCCATCGACGAGGACAGCCCATGAGCCTTCCGCACACCCCCGCCGTGATCACCCCGCTGCCCGCCGAGTGGGGCCGCACCGCGACCACCGTGGTGATGCCCACCTACAACGAGGCGGAGAACCTCCCCAGGATGGCGGAAGCCCTGATGGCCCTGCCGCTGGAAGGACTGCGGCTGCTGGTCGTGGACGACAACAGCCCGGACGGCACCGGCAGGGTCGCCGAGCAACTGGCCGCCAAGTACGAGGAACCCGGCCGCCCGCGGGTGAGCGTCCTGCACCGGACCGCCAAGGAGGGCCTCGGCCGCGCCTACGCCGCGGGCATGGCCCGGGCCGTCGCCGACGGCGCCGCCTATGTACTGCAGATGGACGCCGACGGCAGCCACCCGGTCGGCAAGGTCCCCGAGCTGCTCGGCGTCGCCCTCGCCACCGGCGCGGATGTCGTCGTCGGCAGCCGGTATGTGCCCGGCGGCACCCTCTCCGCCGCCTGGGGCCTGCACCGCAGAGTGCTCTCCCGCTGGGCCAACGCCTACGCCGGAACCATCCTCGGCACCCGGCTGCGCGACATCACCGGCGGCTTCAACCTGTGGAGCGCGCCCGCGCTGCGCGCCCTCGACCTGGACACCGTGGACAGCGCGGGCTACAGCTTTCAGGTCGAGACCAAATACCGGGCGCTGCGGGCCGGGTTCACGGCCGTGGAGGTGCCCATCCACTTCGAGGACCGCGCGGTGGGCGAGTCCAAGATGAGCCTGGCGGTGCAGCTCGAATCGGTCGCCATGCCCTGGCGGCTGCGCGCCAGGTCCGCCCGTACCAGCGGCAAGCACAGCGGCTGACCACCCGCGCCGTGCTCACGCGGACCACGACCCGGGGAACCGGTGCGGACCTCCCGTACCGGGCGGCCATGGCCGCCGCCCTGCCGGCGGTGGCCCTGCTGCTGCTGATGGCGGTGCGGCTGCCCTGGGCGGGGGACCTGGGGATGCACGCCGCCGTACTGGAGCGGCTGCGCACGGACCTGCTCCACCCGGGCAATCCGCTGGTGGACGCGGACACCCCCAGCCCCTACTACTCGCCGTGGATGGTCCTGCTGGCGCTGCTCGCCAAGGCCACCGGCTGGAGCGCCTTCGCGGTGCTGCGGGCGGCCGCGCTCGTCGCCCTGGTCCTGCTGGTCACCGGCGTGCGGGCGATGGTCCGCACGCTGACCGACCGGCGCGCGGCGGTCCCGCTGGCGCTGCTGTGCCTGCTGCTGCTGTACGGCCTGCGGCTGTTCGCCTGGAGCGGGGTGCCGGGCCTCACCTCGCTCGCCCTGACGCTCGCCTACCCGAGCACCTTCGCCCTCGGTCTGAGCTTCCATCTGTGGGCCCTGTTGCGCCGTGCCCTGTGCGGTGGTTGGGGCCCGGTGCCCTTCCTGGGACTGGGATTGCTGCTTGCCCTGGTGCTGCTGAGCCATCAGTACACCGGCGCGGTGGCCGTGCTGGGCGTGCTCGCGCTGCTGCTGGGCGCCCGGCCGTGGCCCGCGCGCGCGGTGTGGCTGCGGGCCGGGGCGGCGGGTGCGCTCGCCCTGGCGGTGCTGCTCTGCTGGCCGTACTACCCGTACACCGCGCTGCTGGGCACCGGCGGCCTGGAGGAGATCCACCGGCCGCTGTACGACCATCTCGCGGCGAAGTTCTGCCTGCTGGCCCTGGGTGTCGCGGCCCTGGGCGCGCGCCTGCGGCGCGACCGCCGCGATCCGCTGGCGCTCTTCTTCGCCCTGGGCCTGGCCGCCTTCGCCGCGGGCGGCCTGAGCGGCCACTGGTCGTGGGGGCGGATCCTGCCCGCCGTGCTCATCCCCGCCCAGCTGGCCCTCGCCATCGAGACGGCGGCGGCCCCCCGGATCAACCGGCTCGTCGCCGTGACCGCGGCGGCCCTGCTGGTGGGCGCCTGGACCCAGGCCGGGGTGCTGACCTACGCCCTGCCGGCCCCCGTCGCCCGGGCCGTACGGCGCCATGTCCCCGCCGTCGCCCCCTGGCCGCCGTTCGACTGGGCCGCCCGCCGGGTGCCGGCCGGAGCGACGGTGCTGACGGACGACTACTACGCGCTGCGGATGCTCCCCGCCTACGGCCCCTACACCGTCGCCCCGGCCTACCCCGATGTGTTCCTGTCCGACGAGCGACAGCGCCGGGAGGCAACCCGGCGCTACTACGCACCGGCCACCACCCGGGCCGAACGGCTCGGCGTCCTCGGCAGATACGGCGTGCGCTGGGTGCTGCAGCGCCGCGGCGGTCCCGGCCTCGCGCCGGACGACCCCGCGGTGCGGCGGGCTGCCATGGGATCCGGGGGACTGCTGCTGCTGGAGGTGACCGGCCGATGACCGAGGCGCGGGACGACTTCGCCCGGTGGCTGCGCGGCCGGGCCTCCTGGCCGGTACTGGCCGCCGCGCTGCTGCTGTTCCTGCTGAGCGCCGGCCGGGTGCTGGGGGACGAACGTACGGGCATCGACAACGCGGTCGTGGTGCGCGCCGCCCGCACCCTGCTCGACGGCGGCTCGCCGTACGCGGACAAGCGGTTCCTCTATCCGCCGGGTGCCGTGTTCGCGGCCCTGCCCCAAGCGCCGCTCGGCGAACGGACGTTGTTCTACGCGGTGCCCGCCGTCACCGCCCTGCTGGTGCTGGCGGGGGCGCTGCTGGCGCTGGGGATCTTCCGGGTGCGGGCGGACAGCAGACTCTCGGCCGCCATGGCCGTCGGGCTCGCCTTCTCGCTCCCCTTCCAGAGCATCATCCATCTCGGCAACTGGACGGCGGCCTCGGTGGTGGCCTTTCCCGCCGGCCTGCTGCTGGCGCGGCGCGGGAGGTGGTGTGCCGCCGGCGCGACGGTCGGGGCGGCGATCGCGCTGAAGCCGATGCTGGTGCCCGTCCTGCTGCTGTTCGTCCTCGCCCGGCGGTGGCGGCCGCTGGCCGCGGCGGTGGCCGTCCCCGCCGCGGTGTCCCTGTGGGCCGCGCTCGCCCTGCCCCGCTCCAGGCTGTTCCTCACCAAGACGCTCCCCTTCCTGCTGCACGGGCAGGACGCCTACGCCCAGCCCTATGACGCCTCGTGGTCCGCCATGCTGCTCAGGCTGGGGCTGCCCAAGCCGGTCGCCTTCACGGCCGCGGTGATCCTGGCACTGGTGGTGCTCGGCTTCGCCCGGCTGCGCTGGCGGCGCGGGGGCGAGGAGGGGCTGCGGCTGGTGGAGTGCGCCTCGCTGCTGATGCTCGCGGCCTTTGTGGTGTCCCGCCCGTCCTTCCTGCACTACGCGCTGGTGGTGCTGCCGTCGCTGGCGGCCTCGGTGGTGGTGCGCGGGGCGGCCGTGCGCTCGGTGTGGTTCTGGATGGTGCTGGTCCCCCAACTGGCCGGAGTGCCCTGGCCGGAGCTGGGCAGCGCACGGCGGCACGCCTACAAGGACATCGTGATGTTCACCGGAGTGGCGGCGGTACTGGCGCTGGCCACCTGGCGAACGCGTCCGCGCAGCGCGACAGAGGTCACTGTCAGTGGTGGCATCTACTCTCTGAGTAGTGATCCCGATCCCCGGAATCCTTCCGAAACGAGGTGACTTGTGACCGCTGCTCAGACCCGACCCGAGGTCAGCGTCATCGTGATCGTCTACAACGACGCCGAGCGACTGCCGCGCGCCGTGCGGTCCGTCCTCGCACAGTCGCTGCACAACCTCGAAGTCCTCGTCGTCGACGACTGCTCGACCGACGACACCTTCGCCATCGCCCGCACCCTGGCCGAAGCCGACCCCCGGGTGCGCTGCCTGCGACTGCCCGCCAACAGCGGCGGCTGCGGCGCCCCGCGCAACGCCGGGATGCGGGCGGCCGCGGCGCCCCATGTGATGTTCCTCGACAGCGACGACGAACTGCCCTACCACGCCTGCAAGTCACTGCTGCTCACCGCCGAGCGCACCGGCGCCGACCTGGTCGCCGGGGCGGTCACCCGGCTCTTCGAACGCACCGGCACCACCGGCCTGTGGTACCCGGAGCTCTTCGCGGACTCCCGCGTCCTGGAGGGCATCCGCGCCGCACCCGAATACTTCCTCGACCACCTCTCCACCAACAAGCTCTACCGCGCCGACTTCCTCGCCCGGCACCGCCTGCGCTTCGCCGAAGGAGTGCACTATGAGGACCAGCTCTTCAGCGCCCAGGCCTACACCCTCGCCCAGCGCTTCGCCGTGGTCCCCTGGCCCATCTACACCTGGCGGCTGGCCGCCGACCCGGACGCCCCCTCCATCTCCTCCAGCAGACACCGGATCCGCAATGTGACGGACCGCATCGCGGTGGCCCGGCTGACCGACGCCTTCCTGGCGGAGAGCGGCAACTCCGACCTCGGACCCGCCAAGGACCGGGCGTTCCTCGGCCACGACCTCCGCCTCCACCTCGGCGACCTGCCCTTCCGCGACCGGCGGTGGACGGAGGAGTTCGCCGCCGCCGTCACGCCCTATCTGGCGACCCTCGCCCCCGAGGCCTTCGACGCCATCCCCCGCGAGCAGCGGATCTGCCAGTATCTGCTGGGCGCCGGCCGGTATGCCGAGGCCGCCGAGTGCGCCCGCACCCTGGACCGGCCCCGGCTCGCCCCGCGCCATGTCGTGCGCGACGCCGGGCGCACCTACTGGGGCGCCCACCCGCCCGGCAGCGCCCGCGACGCCGCCGAACTCGACATCACCGACTGGCACTTGGGCGACCAGTCCTTCGCCACCGGCCCGCTGCGGCATGAGGTGGCCAAGATCGTCCCGCATGGCTCATATCTGCGGATCACCCTGCACACCCACGATCCGGCGCGGCTGCTGTCCGGATCCACCGCCGTCACCGCCGAGCTGCGCATCACCACCGCCTCGGCCCCGCTCACCGTCCCCTTCCGCTATCAACCCGCCCCCCGGCAGGCCGGGTTGCGCATCGCCGAGTTCGGCCTGGACCTCGGCCGCGTCCCGCTCGGCCGCAAGGGATTCCGGGGCCGCCGCCACCCCGTCGTCCTCCTCGAGCGACAGGGCCTCACCCGCACCGACCCCATCCTGGCCCCCGCCGACCGGCCGACGCTGCGCGCCCGGCTCAACGGCCATGAGGTGCACATCGGTTGTGAGGGGCGCGGCGCCGGGCGGCTCGAGCTCGGCTGGGAGCGCGCGGGCGCCCTCGGCCGCGCCGAGGCCGTGGCCCCGTATCTGGCGCCGGTCCGCCACCGCATCCAGCGGCTGACCCGCCGCGTCACCGGAGTGCGCGGCAAGGCCCTGGTCTGCCATGAGCTGCACCGGCTCCCCGTCGACGACCAACTGGTCGTCTTCGAGGCCCTGGAGGGCCGCGGCTACGCCGACAGCCCCCGCTACATCCATGAGGAACTCCTCCGCCGTGACCTCCCGTTGCGCGCCGTGTGGTCCTACACCGGCAGCCGCACCGGCTACCCCGAGGGCGTGCCGCTCATCAGACGGGGCAGCTGGGAGTACGCCCGGACGGTGGCCCGCGCCCGCTACTGGGTGGATTCGCACGGCTTCCCGCTGCCCTTCACCAAACGCCCCGACACCCGCTACCTCCAGACCTGGCACGGCCAGGCCTTCAAACACATGGGCTTCGACGTGCCGGAGCTGCGGCTGGCCGGCCCCGGGCGGCTTCGGCAGCACCGGGCCATGGTGGCCCGCTGGGACGCCCTCATCGCGCCCAGCCCGGAGTTCGAGCGGACCTTCGTCCGGGCCAATGGCTTCACCGGCGAGCTGCTGCGCACCGGCCTGCCCCGCAATGATGTGCTCGTCCGCTGGAACGACCCCGAGCAGCGCGAGCGCGCGGCCACCACCCGGGCGCGGCTGCAGATCCCGGACGGGCGCAAGCTGTTGCTCTATGCACCCACCTTCCGTGACGGGGCCCGCGACAGCGGCGAGTCGATCAGGGTCGACCTGGCGGAGCTGGTGCGCGGCACCGGGGAGGAGTGGACGATCGTGGTCCGCCCGCACTACTACGAGCGCTTCACCGTGCCCCGCGAGCTGGGTCACGCGGTGCGCGACGGGCGGGAGTTCACCGACCTCAACGACCTGCTGCTCGCCTCGGACGCACTGCTCACCGACTACTCCTCGGTGATGTTCGACTACGCCAACCTGGGCCGGCCCATCCTGCTCTACGCCGACGACTATGAGCGGTACCGCACCACGGTGCGGGGCACCTACTACGACCTGGCCGCCATCGCCCCGGGCCCGGTGCTGGGCGACCCGGGCGAACTGGTCGCTGCCCTGCGCGACCTGGCGGCGGTGCGCGAGCAGTGGGCCGGGGCGTATGAGCGGTTCCAGGCACGCTTCAACCCCCTGGAGACGGGGCGGGCGAGCAAGGCCGTGGTCGACATGTTTTTTGCGGGCCGTGCCGATGAGGGCCGTGCCGATGAGGGCCGTGCCGTCCAGGAGTCCGAAGGGGGACGAGCCCGATGATCCGGCGCAATCTCTTCCTGGTCGGCGTCGATGTCGACTCGATGGGCGGTTCCCAGCGGGTGCTGCACACCCTTGCCCAGGGCTTCGCAGAGCGCGGGCACCGCGTGGAGCTGATCGGCATCCGGCCGAGCCCCGAACCGCACACCTATCAGGCCCGCCCGGCATACCGGCACGCCACGCTCTACCGCTCGCTCCCGCCACCCCCTTGGGAGGCCTGCTCGCTGGGCGAGCGGCTGAGCCCGGCCCGGCTGCGGGCCGCGCGTGCCGAGCGGCGGGAGCGGGACCGCGCCCGGGCGCGGCTGGCCCGCCGGTTCGCTGCGGTACCGCACGGCCTGGTCATCATCGGCTCGCCCTGGGCGGCGGACTGGCTGGAGCCGATCGGCCACCGCCTCAAGGGGATCGGGCAGTATCACGAGTCCTTTGCACAGGCCTGTGGCACCGACAACCTCCGGCTGATCCTCAGGCATTACCCCGCACTGGAGAAGTCGCTCTTCCTCAGCGAGGCGGATGCGGCGGAGTTCCGCCGCCGACGGCTGCCCAATGCGGCGGTGCTGCCCAATCCGCTGCCCTTCACCCCGGCGGGGCGGGCTCCGCTGGACACCCGGCGGATCGGCGCGGTCGGCCGGCTGGAGCCGGTCAAGCGGCTCGATCTGCTGATCGACGCCTTCGCCCTGGCCTGTGCCGAATACCCGGAGTGGGAGCTGCACTTCTTCGGCGACGGCCCGCTGGAGGGGCGGCTGAGGGCGCGGGCCGTGCGGCTCGGCATCGGCGGCCGGGTCCGCTTCCGGGGCAGTGTGCGCGATATGGCGGGCGCCTACCGGGAGTTGTCCGTGGTGGCCGTGAGCAGTGAGCGCGAGGGCCGCCCCATGGCGCTGGCCGAGGCGTCCGCCGCCGGAGTGCCCTGTGTGAGCTTCGACTTGTCGGGCGGGGTGCGCGAGCTGGTCGACCACGGCCGCACGGGCACGCTGGTGCCGCCGGGCGACACGGCGGCCCTGGCGGCGGCCCTGCGCGAGCTGGTCGAGGACGGGCGACTGCGCGAGCGCTATGGACGCGCGGCGCGCGAGCACGTCGCCCCGCTGGCGCTGCCGGTGGTGCTGGATCGCTGGGAGGCGCTGTTCGAGGAGACCGACCGATGAGGCCGCCCCAACAGGGCGGCCGCCAACGGCCATTGCTCTCCACCGGAAAGCCCGGCCGCACGGGTGTGCGCAACGGGTGGGTGTCGCTACGCGCCGACGGCACGTGCCCCCCGGCGGCGCACTCGGCGGACGGCGATGCCCAGCACACACCGCACCCCCCAGCCCACCCGCAGAGCGAGCGAACCACCGGCCGCCGAACAGGGCTGCACCAGCAGCACCCCATGGCGCAGGCTCGGCAGGGCGAACGGGCGCAGCCCACCCGCACCCCGCACAGCCGTCCGCACACACCCGCCCCGGAAACACCTCAACCCCACGCGCACGTCCCACATATGTGGCATGCCGTCCCGGCCGTCCGGCCCGGCGAGCGCGCCGAGCCGGACCGGCAACCGGGCGGTCCACCCGGAGCCCCACCCGGCCAGCGGTGCGCTGAACTCCAGCACCCGGCTGCCGCCCCGCAGCCGCAGCTCCACCTCCACGGCGTACGGCCGGGCCGGGGCAAGCCGCCCATAGAGCTCGTGCACCAGCAGCCACAGCTCGGCTCGTGCACCAGGCGGCCCCAGCCGCATCCGCACCGACGCGTCGACCGTGACCGGCAGCCGCCGGACCGGCTTGGCGCCGGGCCCGGTGAGCCCGTCGAGGGCGACCGACGGCAGGTCGTCCGCCCACACGGCACCGCCGCCCGCCCGGGCATACGGCGGCAGCAGCCGCGCCGGGCGGGCGGCGAGCTGGGCGAGCCGGTCAAGGTCGCGCGGCCGCTCGGCGGCCAGCACGACCCGGGCGATCCAGCGGGCCGGGGCGCGGGCGGCGGCCAGCTCGGCCTCGCCGTATGCGGCCAGGCAGTCCCGGGCGGTGCGCCACCAGGCCCGCCGGTAGGCGGGCCCGCGCGTGGGCAGTTCGCGTACATACATCCGCAGGTCGTGGTCGAGGAACTTGACCCGTGCCGCGTGGGCCAGCGTCTCGCAGCCCGCGGCGCGGTAGATCTCCACGCCGTGTTCATGGGCGCGCACCCGGGCCTGCCAGTTGGTGACGTTCTCCCGGTCGAGCGAGATGGACGGCCGGGCCGCGTCCCGGCGGACATGCCAGATGTAGACGGTGTCGGGGACGGTCGCGATGCGCGGGCGGGCCGCCAGCAGCCGGGCTCCGAAGACGAAGTCCTCGTAGGCGAAGGGTCCTTCGGGGAAGGCGATCCGGTGCTCGGCGAGAAAGCCGCGGGCGTAGAGCTTGTTGACGCAGAGCGTGTCATGCAGCAGCGCCGGGCGCTCCTCGGGGGAGTCATGGACGGCGGGCCGGTGATAGAGGCCGGGCTGCCAGTGCCGGTCGCGCAGGCCGGGGAGTTCGCGGCGTACGCACAGTCCGGCCGCGACCGGGGCGTCATGGCGCAGGGCGGCGCCCAGCAGCGCGGTCGCGGCACCGGCGGGGAGCACATCGTCGCTGTCGAGGAACATCACATAGGGCGCGGTGGCCGCCCGTACCCCGTCGTTGCGCGGGGTGCCGCAGCCACCGCTGTTGACGGTGCGGTGGATGACGCGCAACCGGCCATGTTCGGCGGCCAGTTGGTCGAGGAGTGCGCCGGTGCCGTCGGTGGAGCCGTCGTTCACGGCGATGACCTCGGCGACCGCCGGGCCCTGGCCGAGGGCGGAGCGCACGGCGTCCGCGATGTGTCCGGCGTCGTCGAAGCCGATGACGATCACGCTGACCTGCCCGGGCGGCAGGGCGCCGGGGGCGGGGTGCCGGACAGGGGTTCCGCTCTCGTTCACTGTCACGGAACATATTTTTATCCGCAAAGTAGGCCTAACCGGTGCATTCTCCTTGGAGGTGCGGCCGAACGGTATGGGAGGGGGCGGCGATGGGGCGGACTTCCCCAGGGGGCGCGGTGACGGAACCGGCCGAGGGCGCGCTCCCGGCGGTGGAGACCGCCGGGCGTCCGCCGGGCCCGCGCGGCATGCGGGGCCTGCGCGGTCTGCCGGGCGCGCGCGGCATGCGGGGCCCCGTGGCCGCCGCCGTGCTGCTGCCGGCCGGCGCCATGCTCGCCCTCGGGCTGTGGGGGCTGGACCGGGGCACCATGTGGCGGGACGAGGGCGCCACCTTCCAGGTGGCCCGCCGTTCCCTCACCGGGATCGGCCGGCTGCTCGGCAGCGTCGACGCCGTGCACGGGCTGTACTACCTGCTGATGCACGCCGTGCTGGCAGTGCGCGCCGATGAGGTCATGCTGCGGCTGCCGTCCGTCCTGGCCGCCGCCGCCACCGCCGCACTGGTCGGTGCCCTGGGCTGTCGTCTGGCGCGCCCCCGGGTGGGCCTGTGGGCCGGGCTGCTCTATGCCGCCACCCCGTTCGTCAGCCACTACGCACAGGAAGGCCGCTCCTATGCGTTGGTTGCCACGGGCGCCGCGCTGGCCACCAGGCTGCTGATACCGGCCGTCGAACGGGGCTCCGCCCGGCGGTGGGCCGGATACGGCGTCGTGGTCGCGGTCACCGCACTGCTGCATGAGTTCGCGATCCTGCTGCTCGCGGCGCATGCGGTGACGCTGCTCGGCTCCCGGGTGCCCTGGCGGACCTGGCGCGGCTGGGGGTGTGCGGCTCTCGCGTCCTGCGCCGCCCTCGCCCCGCTGGCCGTCCTGTCGCAGCGCCAGAGCGACCAGGTCTCCTGGATCAGGACGCCCGGATATGCGGAGGCGAAGGCCCTGGTCGAGGCGTTCGCGGGCCCCGGCCCACTGGTGCTGTCGGTGAGTCTGCCGCTGATCGCCGTGGCGCTGGTGGCGCCCCTGCCACCGCCCCGCGGCGGGAGGCTGCGACTGACCGCGGTGGCGCTGCCGCTCGCACTGGTACCGCCGGTCCTGCTCTATCTGGCGTCCCAGCGCCAGCCCCTGTTCCTCGACCGCTATCTGCTGTTCTGCCTCGCCGGGGTGCCGCTGCTGGTGGCCGCCGGGGCGGAGCGGCTGCTCGTGTCACTGCCCTGGCGGCGGATCGTGGTGGTGGCCGGGGTGCTGGCCATTGCGGCGTCCTTCGCCTGGCAACTCCCGTACCAGGAGCGGGAGCGGCTGCCCACCAGCCGGGGGGATGAACCGGCCCGTGTCGCCGCCGTGGTGGGGAGGCTGGCGGCGCCGGGGGACGCGGTGCTGTTCCTGCCGCATTACGAGCGCCGGATAGCCCTCTTCTATCCGCATGACTTCAGGGGGCTGCGTGATCTGACCCTCAAGCGGTCGGCGGCCGCCTCCGGCACGCTCTATGGGGAGGATGTCGGGACGGGGGAGCTGGGCGCGCGGCTGGCCCGGCTGTCGCCGCGGGCCCGGCTGTGGGTGGTGTGGGACACGACCACCGTCGGCAGTCGCTGGTTCCGTTCCCAGCGGGCCGACCACGCCAAGAAGCAGCTGCTGGACGGGCGTTGCCGGGAGGAGAGCACGGTGTTTGTGCGCGGGGGAGCGGTGTCACGGTATGCGTGTCCCGCCGCCCCCGGCCCGCACCCTACTTGATCGCCCCCGCCATCACCCCGCTCACAAACTGCCGTTGGAATGCGAAGAACACCGCCAGCGGAATAACCATCGAGAGGAAGGCACCCGACGAGAGGATGTCCACATTGTCGCCGAACTGACGGACCTGCTGCTGGAGGGCCACCGTGATCGGTGGATTGCCGCTGTCCGCGAAGATCAGCCCGACCAGCATGTCGTTCCACACCCACAGGAACTGGAAGATTCCCAGCGAGGCGATGGCCGGGCCGCCCAGCGGCAGCACCACCCGGGTGAACAGCCGCAGTTCACCCGCCCCGTCCAGCCGGGCCGCCTCCAGCAGCTCACGGGGGATCTCCGCGAAGAAGTTGCGCAACAGGAAGATGGCGAAGGGCAGCCCGAAGGCGGTGTGGAACAGCACCACACCCACCGTCGACTCAAAGATGCCCAGGGCGTTGAAGAGCTTCGCCACCGGGATCAGCGCCACCTGCACGGGCACCACCAGCAGGGCCACCACGGCCATGAACCACCAGTCACGGCCGGGGAATTCGAGCCAGGCGAAGGCATAGCCCGCGAACGCGCCGATCAGGATCACCAGCGCGGTGGCCGGGACGGTGATCAAGGTGGTGGTCAACAGGGAGTGCATCACCCTGTCGTTGTGGAACAAGGTGTCATAGCTGGACGTTGTCAGCTGTCCGGGGTGGCTGAAGACCTTCCACCAGCCGGACGCCGCGATATCCGACCTGTCCCGCAGCGAGGACAACAGCAGTCCCACCGTGGGCATCAGCCAGAACAGCCCGACCGCGACCAGGAAGAGCCGCATGATTCCCCCGCCGAGGCGGGAGGCAATGCGCGTCGGCAGTGACCGCCGGGCGCGAACGACCGTGTCCGCAGTGGTCATCGCCGCCGCTCCTTACGCATGCGCCGGATGTTGACGATCACCACCGGCAGTACCAGCAACAGCAGAAGCACGGCGATGGCGCTGCCCACGCCCTGGTTGACGGCCGTGCCGAAGGACGACTGATAGAGCTGGAGCGCCAGCACATTGGCGTCCGGCAGACTGGAGCCGGGCGCGATGATGTAGACCAGGTCGAAGATCTTCAGCACATTGATCATCAGGGTGATCACCACCACCCCGAGCACCGGTGCCAGCAGCGGCACCGTCACCTTGCGGAAGACCTGCCACTCGTTCGCCCCGTCCACCCGGGCCGCCTCCAGGAGTTCACGTGGTACCCCCGCCAGCCCGGCCGCGATGAGCACCATCGCGAAGCCCGCCCACATCCAGATGTACGCACCGATGATGGAGGGAGTGACCAGCGACGGGCCAAGCCACTCGACCCCGTTGTAGCGCGAGGAGAAGTTCGATGCGGGAAGCCGGAGTTGGGCCCCGTCCGCCGACTGCGGCAGCGTGAACGTCCCGTCCGGCGACGTCGTCGCCGAGGCCACCGCCTTGCCGCCGCGCACCGCCTCGACCTCGACGCCCTTCAGCGCCTTCTTGCCCTTGTCGATATGGCCCGGCGTGCCTCCGCCGCCCTTGACGAAGTCCAGCCATACCGTGCCGGTGACCTTCCCCGGCACCGCCTGCGCGGGAACGGCGTCCTTGGCGCCGCTCACGTCCTGCGGCTTCACCGCCACCAGCGGCAGCACCGCGGGCGTGCCCGCCTTCACCACCGTCTTCGTGGTGAACGAACCGCCCCCGCTCGCGGCCAGATCCCCGGTCGGCCGCGGATGCGCCCCGGGGTAGGGCGCGGGTTCGGCGAAGGTGTCATGGATGCTCACCCACACCGCGTTGGCGACCCCGCGATCCGGGTTCTGCTCGTACACCAGGCGGAAGATGATGCCCGCCGCCAGCATGGAGATCGCCATCGGCATGAAGACGACCAGCTTGAACGCCGTGCCCCAGCGCACCCGTTCGGTCAGCACCGCGAAGATCAGACCCAGGGCGGTGGCGATGCTCGGGGCGACGATCACCCAGATCACATTGTTCTTCAGCGCCGTCCGGATCCGGTCGTCGCTGAACACCTCGTGGTAGTTGTCGAAGCCCACCCAGCCATGGCCGGAGGCGTCGAAGAGGCTCCGGTAGACGGAGTAGCCGATCGGGTAGACGACAAGCGCGCCCAACAGGGCCAGGGCCGGCAGCAGGAAGCACGCGGCCACCCATGGCCGGGTGCCGAGTGCGCTCCCACGCCGCTTCCTCGGTGGCGGCGCTGCGGGGCCCGCCGGGGCCCCCGCCGTCGCGGTGGTCACCGTACCGGCCCGTCAGTTCTTGAACGCCTTGGCCGCGTCGGTCTCCAGCTTTTGCTGGGTGCCCGCCACGTCCGCCGGGTTGCGCAGGAAGTCCTGGAGGTCCTTCCACTCGCCCTGCCCCGGCTTGCCGCCGAAGGCCGCCGGTGCCTGGTCGGACATGTCAAAGCGGAAGTCGTCGCCCGCCGCCACCAGCGCCTTGGCGATGGACCGTTGGATGTCGTCCGGATAGGCGGCCGGATCCAGGTTCTTGTTGGCCGAGATGAAACCGCCCTGCTGCGCCCAGATCCTGGCGGCGTCCGGCGAGGACAGGAAGGTCAGCAGGGCCTGCGCGGCCTGGCCGCCCTTGAGGGCCACGCCCACATCGCCGCCCGTCACCACCGGCGCCTTGTCGCCGGTCTTGGGGAACGGGAAGACTTTGGCGTCCGTGCCGATCTTCGCCTTGGCGCCGGTGATGCTGGGGGCCACAAAGTCGCCCTCGTAGACCATGGCGGCCTTCGCTTTGTCGCCGCCGCTGAAGGTCTGGGTGACGGACGTGGGGAACTGGGTCTGGAGCGCACCGTTGTTGCCGCCCGCCAGCAGCTCCTTCTTGCCGAAGAGCTGGCCGAGGGTGGTCAGCGCCTCCTTGACGGAGGGGTCCGTCCACTTGATCTTGTGGACGGTGAGCTGGTCGTACTTCTCCGGTCCTGCCTGGGAGAGGTAGATGTTCTCGAACCAGTCGGTGAGCGTCCAGCCGTCCGCGCCGGCGACCGAGACCGGGGAGACGCCGTAGTCGGCGATCGTCTGCGCGGTCTTGAGGAAGTCCGGCCAGGTCTTGGGCTCCTGGGCGCCCGCCGCCTCGAAGATCTTGGTGTTGTACCAGATCAGGGACTTGTTGCTGGTCTTGAAGTAGACGCCGTACTGCTTGCCCTGGTACGAGCCGAGGTCCTGCCAGCCCTTGGCGAAGTTCTTGTTCAGCTCCGCGGTGACCTCGCCGCTCAGCGGCTTGAGCCAGCCCTTCTGGGCGAACTCGTGTAGTACTCCCGGCTGTTGGAGCATCGCCACATCGGGTGGGTCGCCGCCCGCCACCTTGGAGCCGATGAAGGAGGACATGTCGTCACCGCTGGGCACAAAGGACACCTCGGCGCCGGTGCGCTTGCTGAACTCGTCGAGGACCTTGGTGAAGTTCTTCTGCTCGGCGCCCGTCCAGACCGCGGCGACCTTGAGCTTCTGCCCATTGAGCTTGGGGAGTTGGACGGTGTTGGGGATGACGTCCGAGGCGCCCGGGGCGGGCTTGGTGCTCTGGCCGTCCTTGCCGTCGTCCTTCTTGTCGTCGCTGCCGCAGCCCGCCGCGGTGAGCGCCAGGGCTCCCGCCGCGATCAGCGCCAGTGCGCCGCGCGCCGCCCGTTTCCTCCGTGGAGCTGTAAGCATTGCCGTCCTTCCCGAGCCCGGACCCCGTGAACGACGGTGCCACCAGCCGCTGTTCGACCGGCTGTGCAGCCGCACCGCCGTGCGACAGTCCTACGCCTGGTCGGGGGTGGTCGCAATACTGTGCTCCAGGTCAACTCAATGATCGTGACCGGGATGTGATGTTGAATCAGGGAAGTGTGCGGTTATGTGGCGGCAAGGGAGCGGAGGTTGTCAGAGCAGCGGTGGAGCCGCCTGTGCTCCTGCCGACTGTGCGGCGCGCTGGAGGGCACTGGCGAGCAGCGCCAAGTCAGTTGGCCCATTGCCGAGTTCGCGCAGCGGGCGGCGGGTGGGCGGATCGCCCATGCGCCGCCAGTCCAGCGGCACCACGGTCGGGCGGAGGGTAGCCGTGCGCGGGATACGGCCGGTGACCCGGCCCGACTGGAACGGCGTCACCGCCTCGGAGTGCGCGGCGGCCGGCCGCCGCAGCCGGCCGCGGCCCGGGGCCGGGCCGCCGGTGCCGCCCTCCGCCGGGCCGCCGCCGTCGGCCGACGGCGGTGCGATCTCCAAGGAGGCCCGCAAGCCCGCCCGTTCGGCGGCCGCGGTGTCGGCCGTACGGTCCGGGCGGCCGGACGCGGCCACCAGGTGCACGCCGAGCCGCTCGCCCTCGCGGGCGACGGACTCCAGCGCCCGGACGACCGAACCGGCCGCCGGGCGGCCGGTGCTGCCCAGGGCCGGGGCGACCAGGGCGTCGAAGTCGTCGACCAGGACGACCAGTCGGGGCAGCGCGTTCTCCGCGGTACGGGTGGTGCTGTCGCTGTGCGCGGTGCGCAGCTGGAGGGTGCCGGTCGACGCGGGGTCGAGCTCACCGGTGCTGGGATCCACCGACCGCCGGGGACTCACCACCTTGGGCGTGGCCGGGGTGTGCCGGGCGTGCCACGCGGAGAAGTCGAGCCGGCCCAGCAGCTCGGCGCGGCGCTTGAGCTCCGAGCTGAGCGCCTGCGCGAACTCCCGCATCCGCACCGGGTCCGCGGCGGCCAGATAGGTTGAGACATGGGGCAGGTCGGTGCACACCCGCAGGCCCTCGCCGCGCTCCGCCGCCGCCCCGTCGACCAGCACCAGCGAGAGCCGGTCGGGCCGGTCCGCCGCGGCGAGCGAGGCGGCCAGCGAGCGCAGCAGCTCGGTCTTCCCGCTGCCGGGGCCGCCCTCCACCAGCAGATGCGGGCCGTCCGTCACCAGATCCACGGTGAGCGGTCCGTGCGGACCGGCGCCCAGCACGGCGACGGCCCGCCCGCCGGGCCGGTTGCCCCGGTCCAGGGCGGCCGCCCAGCGCGCAGTCAGTGACGCCGGAGTGGCCCGGGCGAGACCCAGCTCATCCAGCAGCCGGGCGGTACGGGGCAGCGCGGCGACCCGCGCGGTCTGCCCCTGGGCGTCCGCCGAGTCCGCCATCCGCAGCGGTGCCAGCGCCCGGGCGAACCGCTCAGCCCAGGCCTCGGACACCGCGTCGACGGCCGCGACGACCGTGCCCCCGCCCACGGCCGGCGTGCGGGGGATGACCTGGACCACCGTGGCCACGTCTCCGCTGAGCAGGGCGACGGCACCGCAGTGCGCGAACGCCGGGGAGGCACTCTGGGCGGTGGCGAGGGTGGCGGAGACCGGCGAGGAAGGGGTCGTCGCCGGGGCGTCCGCGAGACAGACGAGGTGGATGCCCGCCGCCGCGCCGTTGGCCGCCAGCCTGGCGACCGTCTCGCGCAGGACGGCCGTGCCCGGGTCGCCGTCCACGATCACCACGGTGTACGGGCCGCGGTGCCGCCCGGCCGCCGCCGCGACCGCCTCGGGCGGTGCGGAGGCCCAGCCGGGACCCAGCGGGCCGTTGTCCAGGCGGCGGGCCAGCTCGGCGGTGCGGGCCGCGGCCTGCTCGCGGTCGTAGGCGACCAGCAGCCGGCAGTCCTCGCCATGCGCCGGGCGCAGCTGCGGCAGCCAGCCGAGCCAGGCCCACTCCGCCTGCCGCTCCTCCGCGCTCCGCGAACGGTCGGCACTGATCAGCACGTACTCCAGCACCGTGGGGGAGTGCAGCGCCGCCAACTGCGCCAGGACGGACCGGGCCAGCCCGGACAGCCGGGCCCGGGGCCCGGCGAGGCCGAGCGACCCGGCCTGCCGCAGCCCGACCGTCACCGGCACGGAGGGCAGCGGACCGCTGCCCTCGGGCAGGCCGGTGCCATAGCGGTCGGCCGTGCCCAGCCGCACGGTCAGCAGATCCGGATGCTCCGGGCCGCGCTCCCACAGGCGCGGGCCCGGGCCGAGTGCCGTCAGCAGCACGGCCGCCGGATCCGGCCAGCGCTCGCGCAGCGCGGCCGCGGTGGCGAGGACGCGCCGGCTGTCGGTGGCCTCCAGGGGGGGCCTGCTCTGCACGGGCTCCGGCCGCTGGGCACCGCCGCGCGCGCCGGTGAGCCGACGCGCCCAGGCGGCTATGCCGCGGTTGCGCTTGCCGGTGCCCGACTCGGCGGCGACGGCCAGCGGGACGCCGCGGCCGCCGTGTGTGCCGGTGGCGGCGGTGCGGGGGGCGGGGGTGCCGAACCGGGCGGTGCCGATGGCTCCGGCCCGGGTGGTGTCCGTGGCACCCGCCGCTCCGGGGGAGTCCGTGGTTCCCGTCTGCCCGGGGGGAGTTGGTGCTCCCGGCGGCATGGCGCCCGTTGATCCTGCCGGGGCTCCCCCGATGGCCGGGCCGGTGCCTCCCGGGTGGCCCGTGCCGGGAGGGAAGCCCGTCGCTTCCGCGTGGAGTGCCGGTGCCCCCGGCTCGGCCGCACGGCGCGGGTCTGCCAGGGGGCTTGCCGAGAAGTCCGCAACACCCGTGTGACCGGCGAGACTTGTGGGCCCCGGTGTTCCCGGAGTGCTTGTGGCTGCCGTGTTTGTCGCGGAGCGACGGCTTCCGGGGAAGGCTGCCGGTACCGCGGTTCCGGCCGCCCCTCGCGGGCCCGTCGGCCGTGCGGCCTCCGGACCGCCCGGGGTTGTTGCAGGGCGGGTGCTCCCGGCGAAGCCCGGTGCGTCCGTGGCTCCCGGGTGGGTGTCCGGGACTCCGGGTGGGCCTGCCGTCCTTGCGGGGCCCGGGGGTGCGGCGTGCCGGGCACTCCCGGCGTGGCCCGCCGTTGCCGTGACCTCCGGGCCGGTCGGGGTGGTGGCCGGGCGGGTGCTCCCGGGGTGGCCTGTGGTGCCGGTGGTTCCCGGCCGGTTTGGGCTACCGGGGAAGTCGGGGGTTGCCGTGCGGTGGGCGCTCTCCGGGCGGCCGGTGGCTTCCGGCCGGTGGGTGCTGCCGGGGAGCCCTGATGCCGGGGTGCTCGAGGTGTCGGGGGAGCTTGCCGTCCCGGTGTCCGGTGTGCTGCCGGGGAAGCCCGGGGCCGCCCCTGGGTGATCTGCTCGGCGAGCAACGCCCACCGCCCCGGCGGGCCCCGTGTCGCCCGGGTTCGCGGTGGAGCGGGAGCTCCGGGGGAAGCCCGCCGGTGCCGGGATGCCCGGGCCCATGCCCGGCGCGCCCACCCCACCCGGGTCGCCCGGGAGCCCGGGGGACGCCGTGGAGCGGCTGCCCCCGGGGGGGTCGGCCGGCGTTGGGGCGTTCGGGGCGCCGGGTGGACTCGCCGCACCCGCGGCTCCCGTGCTGCCGGGGAAGCCCGGGGTTGCCGTGGGATGGGCGCTCTCGGGAGAGCCCGCCGCTCCCGGTTGGTGCGCGTGGCCGGGAAGCCCCGATGCCGGGGCGTTGGGTGTGTCGGGGGAGCCTGCCGTCCTCGGGGCCCCCGGGCTGCCGGGGAGACCTGGAGTCGCCGTGGTGCGGGTGTCCCCGGGGAGGCCCGCCGCTCCGGTGGTTCCCGGCAGGCCCGCGCCCCCGTGGTTTTCCGGTGCCGGAGTGCCCGGGGCGCCCGGACGCGTGCCCGCCGTGCCCGTGGTTCCCGCCGCTCCCGGCCCGCCCGTACCGCCGGGGAGGCCTGCCGGTGCCGGGACAGCCGGGTGACTCGAGCTCGTGCCCGGTGCGCCTGCGGCTCCCGCCGCCTCCGGTCGGCCGGTACCTCCGGTGCCGGAGAGGTCTGCCGCTCCCGTGGCTCGCGGCAGGCCCGCGCCCGCGGGGAGGCCTGCCGGTGCCGGGGCACCCGGGCCCCTGCCCGCGGCTCCCGCTCCCGGCGTGCCGTCACCGCCCGTGCCCTCGCGGGCGGTGCCCGCCGCACCCGCGCTCCGCGCGGGGCTTGGGCCCCCGGGCCCGGCGGGGGCCATGGGCACGCCGGTGGTCACGCGTAGGTGGCCCTCGCCGTCGGGGGTGGTGGGGAGCGGCCGGGCGGCGGCGGCCGCTTCCGCGCCGTGCAGTGCGAGGGTGGATTCGCCGACCCGGAGCAGGGGGCCGGAGCGGAACGGGACCGGGCGGTCGTCGACCGGGGTGCCGCCCAGGGTGGTGCCGTTGGTGGAGCCGAGGTCGTGCAGGGTGACCCGGCCGTCGTCGGAGACGTTGACCGCGCAGTGCAGGCGGGAGACATCGGGGTCGTCCAGCGGGATGTCCGCGGTCGAGGACCGGCCGATGCGTACCTCGCCGCCGTGCAGCAGGTGCACCCCGCCCGCGTCCGGCCCGGAGACGACGTGCAGCCGGGCGGTCGCCTCCGGCACGCCCGCCAGCGGCACCCCCGTGTGCCGCTCCGGGTCGGCCGGGGCGCCCAACGAGAGCACGGCACCGTCGATCAGCGGTGGCTCGCCCAGTGCACAGCGCTGGGCGTCCAGCCGCTCCGACCCGGCGTAGACCACGACGGGTCCGCTCCCGAGGTCGGAGCCCGCCGCCGCGACGGCGGCGGCAAGACCGCTCGCCACCCCGGCGAGCGCGGTCCCCGCGGGTGCCGTCACCAGCACATCGCAGGAGTGCGCGATGTGGCCGCCGAGCGGCCCGAGGACGGTCAGCCGGATCTGCATCGGCGTCCACAGTCCCTTCCTGCCCCGCTGCGCGGCGGGGGCAGCCCTTCCCCCACCTGCGCACGAGTGCTTCGGCACGTACACGTATAGGTCACCACGGAGTGCGGGGCCCCCGCTCCACCCCCGCCCTACCGTGCTGCGAGCATCCTCGCACCTGCCACCGACAGCGCGCCCGGGGAGAGCCAATTCGTGATCTTGACCGACCATCCGAGGATGCGAAGAGGACGCGAAAACGCCGGATCGCACCCGGGAAATGGCTGATTTGTTCCAGGGGTTGGCCGGAGTTTGACCCTGGGTTTCCGGTCTCCGCCGATCCCTTTCGGGCCCGTCCCCGGAGCCCCCGCGGCAACCAAGCGTCCCGAAGGCGCGTCTTTCTCCCAAGCCCCACCGAATTCGTCAATCCGGCGGTTCGGCGGACGGCACTACAGTGGGGCGGAAGGCCGAGTACGAGAGAGGCCACCACCAGCTTGGTTCACGAGATCACGACCAGGGAGCGCATGACGTGCGGCCGGTAGGCAGCAAATACCTGCTCGAGGAGCCGCTCGGGCGCGGAGCCACGGGCACCGTCTGGCGAGCCAGCCAGCGGGAGGCGGCCGGGGCCGAGGCCGCCGTGCCCGGACAGCCCGGCGAGACCGTCGCGATCAAGGTCCTCAGGGAGGAGCTGGCGAACGACGCGGACGTGGTGATGCGCTTCCTGCGCGAGCGCTCCGTGCTCCTGCGGCTCACCCACCCCAATATCGTCCGCACCCGCGACCTCGTCGTCGAGGGCGATCTGCTCGCGCTCGTCATGGATCTCGTCGACGGCCCGGACCTGCACCGCTATCTGCGCGAGAACGGCCCGTTCACGCCGGTGGCGGCGGCCCTGCTGACCGCCCAGATCGCCGACGCCCTGGCCGCCAGCCACGCCGACGGTGTCGTCCACCGTGACCTCAAGCCCGCCAATGTGCTGCTGAGGGACACGGGCGGACAGCTGCATCCGATGCTCACCGACTTCGGCATCGCCCGCCTCGCGGACTCGCCCGGCCTCACCCGGACCCATGAGTTCGTCGGCACCCCGGCCTATGTCGCGCCCGAGTCCGCCGAGGGCCGTCCGCAGACCTCGGCCGTCGACATCTATGGCGCGGGCATCCTGCTGTACGAACTGGTCACCGGCCGCCCGCCGTTCGCCGGCGCGACCGCGCTGGAGGTGCTGCACCAGCACCTCAGCGCCGAGCCGCGCCGCCCCACCACCGTTCCCGAACCCCTGTGGACGGTCATCGAGCGCTGCTTGCGCAAGCGGCCCGAGGAACGGCCCGGTGCCGAGCACCTTGCCCGCGCCCTGCGCGTCGTCGCCGCGGGCGTCGGAGTGCACGCGACCCCCGCGCAGGCCGAGGCCGCCCTCGGCGTCGCCGCCCTGCTCGCCCCCGACCCGCAGCCCGCCACGGTCCCCGGCACCGGCCTGGCCGGCGGGACGGGAGACGCCGACCCCACCCAGGTCCTGCCGCCGACGACTGCGGCGAACGGCGGGTACGACCCCAACGCGTACGACCCCAACGCGGCGACCAGCCTGCTGCCCAACACCCCGGCCGGTCCCGACGCCGGTCCCACCCAGGTGCTGCCCGCGGGCTCCGGCCCGTACGGCGGCGCCGACCCCACCCGCGCCATGCCGCCCGTCCCGCCGGAGCAGCAGGCCGACGGCCCGCACCCGTGGCAGACCCAGCTGCGCGCCGCCCGCGACCGCAATGACCAGACCCAGGTCCAGTACCCCGACCCGAGCCAGGACCCGCTGCGCCGCCGCCCCACCCGCCGGGCCGCACCCCCGCAGCACCAGCAGCAGTACCCGCCGCAGCAGCCCTACGGCCAACAGCAGCAGCCCTACGGTCAGCAGCCCCAGCAGTACCCGGCGCCCCAGCAACAGCAGTTGCCCTACGCGCCGCAGCGCTCTCGTAGGCAGCAGCCGCCTCAACCCCAGGCGCCCTACCAACAGCAGCCGCCCCAGCCGCAGCACTATGCGCCGCCGCCCGAGCCCGAGGCCCCGCGCCGCGAGCCCCGGCAGCGGCGGCAGCGCAGCGCGAACCCCATGCGCATCCCGGGGCTCGGCTGTCTCAAGGGCTGCCTGTTCATGATCCTGATCCTGGCCGTCGCCTCCTGGGCGGTCTGGGAGTTCACCCCGCTCAGGGACTGGGTCGCCGACGGCAAGAACTTCTGGGACGCCACCCGCGACTGGTACCACAGCGTGAAGGACTGGGCCTCCGGCCTCGGGAAGTGACACCTCCGGCCTCGGGAAGTGACAACCGGCCGGTGACCAGCCTCGGAAAGCAAACCGCCAAGGGCCGGTAAGGGATTGGGCACAACCCGGTTGCCTTCGCGCACCCGAAGGGTGTTTTCTGCCGCAGAAGCGAAGATTGGCACTGGTCAGTGCCCCTAACATCCCCTCAGCCGCGTAGTTTTGTCGGCGACGCGCCTTCGAAAGGGCGCACCTGTCGGATGTCGGAGGGGTCGGGGAAAAGTCTTGGCACGGAAGATCGGCAGCCGGTACACCGCCCATCAGGTCCTCGGCCGCGGCAGCGCGGGCACGGTATGGCTCGGCGAGGGGCCCGAGGGCCCGGTCGCCATCAAGCTCCTGCGCGAGGACCTCGCCTCCGACCAGGAGCTCGTCGGCCGGTTCGTCCAGGAGCGCGCCGCCCTGCTGGGGCTCGACCACCCGCAGGTGGTCGGCGTCCGCGACCTGGTCGTGGACGGCGCGGACCTCGCCCTGGTCATGGACCTCATCCGGGGGACGGACCTGCGCACCCGGCTGGACCGCGAGCGCCGCCTGGCGCCGGAGGCCGCCGTCGCCATCGTGGCGGACGTCGCCGACGGGCTGGCCGCCGCGCACGCCGCCGGGATCGTGCACCGCGACGTCAAGCCGGAGAACGTCCTCCTCGACATGCAGGGCCCGCTCGGCCCGGGCGGCGCCCACCCCGCGCTGCTCACCGACTTCGGCATCGCCCGCCTGGTGGACACCCCGCGCGACGCCCGCGAGCGGCCCGCCGCGCCGGGCGGCCGGGCGCCCGGACCGCGCAGCGTCATCGGCACGCCCGACTACCTCGCCCCCGAGATCATCGAGGGCCTGCCGCCGCGTGCCTCCGTCGATGTCTACGCCCTGGCGACCGTGCTCTACGAACTGCTCGCGGGCTTCACCCCGTTCGGCGGCGGGCACCCCGGCGCGGTCCTGCGCCGGCATGTCACCGAGACCGTGGCGCCGCTGCCGGGCATCCCGGACGAGCTGTGGCAGCTGGTCGTCCAGTGCCTGGCCAAGGCGCCCGCCTCGCGGCTGCGCGCCTCCGAGCTGGGGGTGCGGCTGCGTGAACTGCTGCCGGGGCTGGCCGGGATCCCGCCGCTCGACATCGACGATCCGGGGACGGAAGGGGAGGCGGGGGCCGACGGACGGGAGGGCGGCTACGACCCCGCGGCCGAGGCCGCCGCGGCGCCCGAGCCACGGCGGCGGGGCGCGGTGCCGCTCGTCCCGACCCCGGCCTTCGACTCCAGCCGCGACACGCACACCAGCATGCGGGTGCCCGGTCCGGAGGAGCTCGCGGGCGGCGCCAACGGCACGGCCCGAGCGCCCCGCGCAGCGGGCGAGCGCCGGGCGGGCTCCGCCCGCCGTCGCACCCAGGCGGAGACGGTCCGGCGGCGCCGGATCAAGCTGGGTGCGGCGGCGGTGGCGCTGGCCACGGCCGCCGGGGTGGGCGGCTGGTTCGCCACCGCGGGGCATGACTCGGGCGATGCCAAGCCGGGCGTCCATCAGACGGAGCCGGAGCCGGGGAACGGGCCGTAGCGCCGGGGTGTGTCCGTCGGGTCCCCGGAGGAAACGGGCGGGTCCTGGCCGCTCCGCGCAGCGGTTACGCTGGTTGCGTGGCAGTCGTTGACGTATCCGAAGAGCTGAAGTCCCTCTCCTCGACCATGGGGTCGATCGAGGCCGTTCTGGACCTCGACAAGATGAGGGCCGACATCGCCGTGCTCGAGGAGCAGGCGGCCGCCCCCTCGCTCTGGGACGACCCGGAGGCGGCCCAGAAGATCACCAGTCAGCTGTCCCACCTCCAGGCCGAGCTGCGCAAGACCGAGTCGCTGCGCGGCCGCATCGACGACCTCGGGGTGCTCTTCGAGCTCGCCGAGGCCGAGGGCGACGCCGACGCCCAGGCCGAGGCCGAGACCGAGCTGACCGCGGTCCGCAAGGCGCTCGACGAGATGGAGGTCCGCACCCTGCTCTCCGGCGAGTACGACGCGCGGGAGGCGGTCGTCAACATCCGCGCCGAGGCCGGCGGGGTGGACGCCTCCGACTTCGCCGAGCGGCTGCAGCGCATGTATCTGCGCTGGGCCGAGCGCCATGGCTACAAGACCGAGGTCTATGAGACCTCGTACGCCGAAGAGGCCGGCATCAAGTCGACCACCTTCGCCGTGCAGGCGCCGTACGCCTATGGCACGCTCTCGGTCGAGCAGGGCACCCACCGCCTGGTCCGCATCTCGCCGTTCGACAACCAGGGCCGCCGCCAGACTTCCTTCGCGGGCGTCGAGGTGCTGCCGGTCGTCGAGCAGACCGACCACATCGAGATCGACGAGTCCGAGCTGCGCGTCGACGTCTACCGTTCGTCCGGCCCCGGCGGTCAGGGCGTCAACACCACCGACTCCGCGGTGCGGCTGACCCACATTCCGACCGGCATCGTCGTCTCCTGCCAGAACGAGCGCTCGCAGATCCAGAACAAGGCGACCGCCATGAACGTCCTCCAGGCCAAGCTGCTCGAGCGGCGCCGCCAGGAGGAGCAGGCGAAGATGGACGCGCTCAAGGGCGACGGCGGCAACTCCTGGGGCAACCAGATGCGTTCCTACGTCCTGCACCCCTACCAGATGGTCAAGGACCTGCGCACCGAGCACGAGGTCGGCAACCCGCAGTCGGTCCTCGACGGTGACATCGACGGCTTCCTGGAAGCCGGTATCCGCTGGCGCAAGCAGCAGGAAAAGTAGGTCAACAGGCCGCATTGTCGGCCATAGTGCACGGATCCGCCTTGACGCTCTCCCGAAAAGTCGGAAGGCTGACGGGCGGCATGCGTATCACTGGGGTGCGTGTGGTGGGGGCGCGCCCCGGCCTGTGCGGCCGGAGTTGACGTACGCGACCCCCGAAGTGCCACGACCCTGTGCATAGCTGCTCCACTGACGACAGCTACTGGGGGTAGCAGGCAGATGACAAAGAAGACGCGGCTGCGCGCTGCGCGGATCACCGCGGGCGCGGTGATAGTCGCGGGTGCCTCGCTGACGGCCGCCGGTGCGGCCTCGGCCGCCGGGGTCGACGTTCCGCTCGGCGGTCTTTCGAAGACCGTTTCCAAGCCCGTGGACACCGATCCGACGGACAAGCCCACGGGCGGCCCGAAGCCGACGGGCGATCCCAAGCCCACTGGCGACCCGACCTCGATCCCGCAGCCCACGACGGCGCCGACGGACCCGCCGACGGCACCGACCCACGAGCCCACCAAGGACCCCACCAAGGGTCCGGAGCCTACCGGGGAGCCCACCCAGGGCCCGCAGCCGACCGGGGAGCCGACGTCCGTCCCGACGGGCGAGCCGACCCAGCCGACCAGCAAGCCCACCTCGAGTGACGGCAGCACCGGTGGCGACCACAACGGCACCACCGCCGGTGGCGCCGACGGCGGCAAGACCTGCCCGGTGGACACCAACAGCGGCAACTGCAACACGGGCACCGACAGCATCGGCGCCAAGCCCGTGCAGCAGGCCAAGCCCAAGGAAGAGCTCGCCCAGACCGGTGCCGGCCAGACCACCTTCCTGGTGGTCGGCGCCGCGACGATGATCGCCGGCGGCGTCGGTTTCCGGCTGCTGCCGCGCCTGATCAACCGCAATATCGCGGCCTGAGCCATGGCGTAGGCACGGCAGCACAGAGAGCGACAAGGCCCGGAGCGCATCCCGCTCCGGGCCTTGAACGTATGTACTTGTTGAACGTAGGTGCGTGAACGTAGCCAAAAGCGGGCCGGTGCCCGGCCTGCGCCCGGCCGCTACACGGCGAAGCTGCGGGCGAGCACGGCCACCGCGACCAGCGCCACCAGCAGCGCTATCAGCGTGGCCGGGGTCAGCCCGGCGAAAAAGCCATCCTGGTGCTGCAGCCGCTCCCGGCTCGCCCGGCAGACGGGGCACCTGCCCTCGCTGACGGGGGCCGCGCAGTTGGCGCACACCAGTCGGTCGCATGTCATGCGATGTCCTCCTCCGGTACGTCCAACGCGTGCGAGCGCCGCGAGGTTCCCCCTACCACTGTGCCAGCTTTCCCGCCGTTCGGCGCGGCCGGTCCCCCGATGCCCGGACGGCGTTCCGATTGTGCTCGGTTTGTCCCCGAAGGTGGCGGTGATAAACGCGCCGACACAGGATGCCGACTGCGCGTGCACGGGTCGTTCGCGTATGGTCACGCACACCGACGGGAGCCGCGAATGCGGCGTTCCGTGCCGCTCTCCAAGGTCGACGCGATGGTGCACTCGTGATCCGATTCGACAACGTCTCCAAGTCCTACCCGAAACAGAACCGCCCGGCGCTCCGTGACGTCTCGCTCGAGATCGAGAAGGGCGAGTTCGTCTTTCTCGTCGGCTCCTCGGGTTCCGGCAAATCCACCTTTCTCCGGCTTCTCCTGCGCGAGGAGCAGGCCAGCCACGGTCAGGTGCATGTGCTCGGCAAGGACCTGGCCAGACTCTCCAACTGGAAAGTGCCGCACATGCGACGCCAGTTGGGCACCGTCTTCCAGGATTTCCGCCTGCTGCCCAGCAAGACGGTGGCGGAGAACGTCGCCTTCGCCCTGGAGGTCATCGGCAAGCCGCGCGGCGAGATCCGCAAGGCCGTACCGCAGGTGCTCGACCTGGTGGGACTGGGCGGCAAGGAGAGCCGGATGCCCGGCGAGCTCTCCGGCGGTGAGCAGCAGCGGGTGGCCATCGCCCGGGCGTTCGTCAACCGTCCGCTGCTGCTCATCGCCGACGAGCCGACCGGCAACCTGGACCCGCAGACTTCCGTCGGCATCATGAAGCTGCTGGACCGGATCAACCGGACCGGGACCACCGTCATCATGGCCACCCACGACCAACAGATCGTGGACCAGATGCGCAAGCGTGTCATCGAACTCGAACAGGGCCGTCTCGTGCGCGACCAGTCGCGCGGCGTCTACGGCTACCAGCACTGAAAGGCACTGAGAGAACGCCCATGCGCGCGCAGTTCGTTCTGTCCGAGATCGGCGTCGGCCTCCGCCGCAATCTCACCATGACATTCGCGGTGATCGTCTCCGTCGCCCTGTCGCTCGCCCTCTTCGGCGGGTCGCTGCTGATGCGCGAGCAGGTCAGCACGATGAAGAGCTACTGGTACGACAAGGCCAACGTCTCGATCTACCTCTGCAACAAGTCCGGCTCCCAGGGCGCCGGCAACTGTGCCAAGGGCGCGGTCACCGAGGACCAGAAGAAGCAGATCAAGGTCGACCTCGAGAAGATGAACGTGGTCAAGAGCGTTCAATTCGAGACGGCGGACGAGGCGTTCAAGCACTACAAGGAACAGTTCAGCAAGACTCCGATCGCCGGTTTTGTCACCCCCGACCAGATGCAGGAGTCCTTCCGCATCAAGCTCAAGGACCCCACCCAGTACAGGGTCATCACGAGCGCCTTCACCAACCGCCCCGGGGTGCAGGAGGTGGCGGACCAGAAGGACACCCTGGAGAACCTCTTCAACCTGCTCAACGGCATGAACTTCGCGGCGCTCGGGGTGATGGCCCTGATGCTCGTCGTTGCGCTGATGCTGATCGTCAACACGGTCCGGGTCTCCGCGTTCAGCCGCCGCCGGGAGACGGGGATCATGCGGCTGGTCGGTGCCTCCAGCTTCTACATCCAGATCCCGTTCATCATGGAGGCGGCCGTCGCCGGCCTGCTCGGTGCGGGCCTCGCCTGTGTGATGCTCGCCTGCGGCCAGCACTTCCTGGTGGAGAACTGGCTTGCCCACCACATCGATGTGATCCAGTTCATCGGCTGGGGTTCGGTGTTGTCCAAGTTGCCGCTGGTGCTCGCCGTCGGTCTGCTGATGCCCGCGCTGGCCGCCTTTGTGGCCCTGCGCAAGTACCTCAAGGTCTAAGCGGACTTGGGGCGGCCGGAGCGCCGCAAGGGTCAACTCCCCATGCGGCGCCCGTCGGTGGCCTAGACTCTCGCGCATGCCCGGCCCGACGATGTTCGTCCCGCAGCGCCGCGTCCGTCGCGGTGCCGCTCTGACATTGGTCTTCGCCGGTGTGCTGGCGACGGGCGCGGCCACCGGCTCCTGGGGCGCGGACGGCCGGTACGCCCGCGACCCGGCCGACGTCCGTACGGCGGGGAAGCCGCTCGACAGGCGCGCGGCGGAAGCCGCGGAACAGGCCGCGCGGGACGGCAAGGACGGCACCGCGGCCGCCGCCGACGCGGTCAGCCGGGGCGGCGACCGGTGGAGCGCGGTCTACAGCGCCCGTGAATACCAGGGGTTCGAGCGCGCCCTCGACGGCGCGTACATCGGCGTCGGCCTCTCCGTGCGCCGGGTCGGCGACGGCCGGATCGAGGTGGACGACGTCCATCCGGCCAGCCCCGCCGAGCGCGCCGGGATCACGGCGGGCGACCGGCTGGTCGCCGTCGACCGGGTGCCGGTGACCGGGCACCCGGTCACCGAGGTCGTCTCCCGGCTGCGCGGCGACTTCGCCGGCGAACAGGCCGCACCCGGCACTCCGGTACGGCTCCAGCTCCGGCACGGTGACCGCCGCTCTGCACTGACACTGCACCGTGAGCGACTGCTCACCGAGAGTGTCATCGCGGACCGCTACCGCGACGGCGGGACGACCGCCACCCGGATCAGGGTCGGCTCCTTCATCAGGGGCACCGGGGTGCGGGTGCAGGACGTGATACGCGGGACGGCACCCGGCGAGGGCGTCCTGCTCGACCTGCGCGGCAACTCCGGCGGCCTGGTCACCGAGGCCGTCACCACCGCCTCCGCCTTCCTCGACGGCGGCCTGGTCGCCACCTATGACGTGCACGGCAGACGGAGATCCCTGCAGGCCCGCCCGGGCGGCGACATCAGACGGCCGCTGGTCGTCCTGGTCGACGGCGGCACCATGAGCGCCGGGGAACTGCTGGCCGGCGCCCTCCAGGACCGGGGCCGCGCCGTCCTGGTGGGCTCCCGCACCTTCGGCAAGGGTTCCGTGCAGATGCCCAGCCGGCTGACCGGCGGCTCGGTGGCCGAGCTGACCGTCGGCCACTACCGCACCCCCGCCGGGCATGCCGTCGACGGCCGCGGCATCACCCCCGACCTGATCGTCGAGGGCGATGCGGAGCCCCGGGCCCGCACAGTATTGGGTGGCCTGCGGACGGGGGCGTAGTGCGTGGCTGATGGGCCAGCCCGGGGCCCACGACGCCTGGCACGGCACCTCGCCGCGTTGTCGCATCACCCAAGTACGTCCAGTACGAGGGCAATGCTCCGCCTTGCGATGCACCGCACCAGACGCCGTGGACCCCGGGCTGGCCCATCAGCCACGCCCTGGTGCGAGAATGGCGGCACCATGGGAAAGCAATCCAAAGACAAAGAGACGGGTCGAAAACTCGTCGCGCAGAACAAGAAGGCGCGGCACGACTACCACATCCTCACCACCTATGAGTGCGGGATGGTGCTCACCGGCACCGAGGTCAAGTCGCTGCGCCAGGGCCGTTCCTCGCTGGCCGACGGCTTCGTCCAGATAGACGGCGGCGAGGCCTGGCTGCACAACGTCCACATCCCCGAGTACACCCAGGGCACCTGGACCAACCACAGCGCCCGCCGCAAGCGCAAGCTGCTGCTGCACCGTGTGGAGATCGACAAGCTGGCCGCCAAGGCGGACGAGTCGGGGCACACCGTCGTGCCGCTCGCGCTCTACTTCAAGGACGGCCGGGCCAAGGTCGAGATCGCCCTCGCCAGGGGCAAGAAGGAATACGACAAGCGGCAGACCCTGCGCGAGAAGCAGGACCGCCGGGAGTCGGACCGCGCGATCGCGGCGGCCCGCAGGCGTCAGCGGGCGAACGCCGCCCGGTAGTCCCCCTGAGGGAATGCGCTGGCACGGGCCGTCGTCGGTCACGTACGATGGACCACGCACACCCCACCAGGGTGCGCACCACCTTGAGCGGTGCTTGATAAAAAAACACCCAACATGGGGATGATCGGTTTCGACAGCGGATGTCGAAGCAGGGGAAGCGAGCCGAGGAAGCGGCAATGATCTCGTAAACCATATGCCGAAACCAATAATCGCCAACACCAAGCGCGATTCCTTCGCCCTCGCTGCCTAAGTAGCGACTTGCGAAGTGTCAGCCCGGGGCTGTTCCCGACCCGGATCCTGGCATCAGCTAGGGGACTAAACCACCAGGTCCGGCCACGGGACCTGGTGGGAAACCAAACAGTGGCTGGGCCCGTCGGAGACTTGTTCGCGTGATCTCCGGGGCCGAGAAAATCGCAGCGAACTGCGCTCGGAGAAGTCCTGATTCCGCACCGTTGGACGCGGGTTCGATTCCCGCCATCTCCACTCCCCATGAAAAGCCTCTGACCTGCGAAAATGCTAGCGGGTCGGAGGCTTTTTTCATGCCGTGGGGGCACTGCCGCCGTGCGGACCGGGGCACTTGACGGTGTTCGCGGAGGGCCCGGCGGGGCAGGTCCCGGTCTCCCGGGGGTGCAGGAACGCCGGGAGGCGCTGTTCGCCGTCGTAGTAGCGGTGGAAGACGGGGGTGGCGGCGCCCGAGAGGGGCGGCACGATCCACGACCAGTCGGCCCCGACCTGACGCCCGGCGCGCTCCTCGCGGGCGAGGTGGTCGAGGAAGCGGCGCGCCTCGGTGTGGTGGTCGCTCATGGCGACCCCCGCCCGCTCGAAGGAATGGAGCACGGCGACGTTCAGCTCCACCAGGGCCCGGTCCTTCCACAGCGAGCGGTCCCGGGAGGTGTCCAGGTGCATCAGCCGCGCGATGTGCGGCAGCAGGTCGTAGCGGCCGGTGTCGGCCAGGTTGCGGGCGCCGATCTCGGTGCCCATGTACCAGCCGTTGAAGGGGGCCAGGGGGTAGACCACGCCGCCGATCTCCAGTCGCATGTCGGAGACGGCCGGCACCGCGTACCAGCGCAGGCCCAGCCGGGCGAACCAGCTGAACTCCGGGTGTTCGAGGGGCACTTGGAGCACGGCCGGGTCCGGCAGGTCGAACCAGCGTGGCTTCTCGCCGCGGCCCTCCACGACGAGCGGCAGTACGTCGAACGGGGTGCCCGGGCCGCCGGGCCAGCCCAGGCTCCGCGCGAGGGCGGTGATCTCCAGGCTCGCCGGGTCGCCCAGGACGGAGCCGTCGGGGCGCG
Source organism: Streptomyces xingningensis (assembly GCF_054957865.1). Classification (NCBI taxonomy): domain Bacteria; kingdom Bacillati; phylum Actinomycetota; class Actinomycetes; order Kitasatosporales; family Streptomycetaceae; genus Streptomyces; species Streptomyces xingningensis. The sequence continues at coordinate 14,407 of NZ_JBDJPF010000048.1, read as the reverse complement.
GGTAGCCCGCGTAGCGGACGAGCTGGGCGTTGTGGATGCGCGGCCCCGGCCGTCCCGGGGTGTCGGGGGCGAAGACGGTGACGCACGGGCGTATCCGTCCGCCGTTGGTCGCCTGCCGCAGGTGCCGGACGGCCTCCTCGACGATCTGCTCGGCGCCGTCGGCGCCGGCGGCACCGTCGATGTGCCGCCGGTCCCGAACCGTCAGGGAGCGCCAGTACAGCCGGCCGATGCAGCGGTTGCTGTTGCGCCAGGCGACTCTGGCCCCGAACTCCAGCTCCTGTGGTGTGTGCCGGTAGGTCCCGGTGCGGGAGATCTCCGCGGCCACCTCCGCCAGCCGCCGTTGCGGCGGGCCCGCGGCGGGGTTCTCCCGGTGGTGGAGCCGGATGAATTCCTCCGCCAGGGCGCGGACGGTCTCCGGCGTCATGGCGTACGGCTCTGCGGCGAGCGGGGAGTTCCGGTCCGCGCCGCGCCCGCCGTGCCCGGCTCTGCGGGCGGCCGGGACCGCAGCGAGGAGACCAGCCACAGCGCGGTCGTGGCCGCCCCGAACGCCGACCCCAGGAGCGCGACCCCGGTCCAGCCCCACCGGGCCCAGGCCAGCGAGGCGAGCGCCGAACCCACCGCCCCCGCCAGGAAGTACGTCGTCATATAGGCCGAGGTGAGCCGGGACCTGGCTTCGGGCGCGAGGCGGTAGATCTCGCTCTGGTTGGTGATGTGCATCCCCTGGGCGGCCAGGTCGAACACGACGATGCCGAGCACGAGGACCGGCAGCAGCGTGCCGCCGAACCCGAGGGGAATCCACACCAGGAGCAGCAGCAGTGCGGTGACGCCGGTGACGGGGGCCGCCAGCCCGCGGTCGGCCAGCCGGCCGGCCCGGGCCGCGGCCAGCGCCCCCGCCAGCCCGGCCAGGCCGAACAGGCCGATGGCACCGGTCGAGTAGCCGTAGGGAGGCGCGGACAGCAGGAAGGACAGGGCGGTCCACAGCACGCTGAACGCCGCGAAGGACAGTGCCCCGTAGGCCGCCCGCAGTCGCAGCACCGGCTCCCGGGCGAGCATCGTGAACACCGAGGCGACCAAACGTCGATAACCCGGCGCGCCCGTCTCCTGGTATGCGGGCAGCACTGCCCGGGCCGCCACGGCCAGCAGGATCATCATGCCCGCCGCCCACCAGTAGACCGCGTGCCATCCGGCCCACTGTGCGACGGCACCTGCCACGGTCCGCGCGAAGAGGATGCCGCACAGCAGCCCGGCCATGACCGTGCCCACCACCTGCCCGCGCCGGCCGGGAGCGGCCAGGGAGGCGGCATAGGGCACCATCACCTGGGTGACGACGGAGCACAGCCCCACCAGCCCCGCTCCCACCAGCAGGACGGCCTCCGAACCGGCGCTCGCCATCAGCACGAGGCCGGCCGAACAGGCCGCGCACAGGCCGACGATGAGCCGGCGCCGTTCGAGCAGGTCGCCGAGCGGAAGGACGAGGAGCAGAGCCAGGGCGTACACGCTCTGCGCCACGGTGACCAGCAGGCCGGCCTGTCCTGCGGGCAGGTCGAAGTCGCGGCCGATGGCGCCGAGCAGCGGCTGCACATAGTAGTTGTTGGCCACGGACAGGCCGGTCCCCACGGTGAGCAGCGTGATCGCGCCGCGCCCCGGGCCGGCGTCAGGTGCGGTGGGTCCGGTCATGAGCGCCGTCCCGGCCGGGACGGGCTGTGCGGTTCGTCATGGCCGGTCAACTGTTCCTCCACGCCCAGCCCTTGCCAGCGGGGGTGGACGAGGACCTCGTCGTGGGGGAGTGCGCAGCCCAGGAGAAAGCCGCCCAGGGCCGCCACGCGCGTGGGCTCTCCCCCGGACCTGCTGGGCCCGCAGCAGGCGCCGGATCTCCGGGCCGTCCGCGGGAGTTGCCTCCCGCACGCGCGGCCCCGCCGACGGGCCGTGGGGCGCGTCGTGCAGCACGTCCCGGAGGACGGCGGCGTGGTCGAAGGCGAACCGCCCCTCCGCTGCGGCGTCGGGAAAGGCGTCCGGGCGCGGGGGCAGGGGCTGCCACCACGCGTCGGCTGCGTCGTCGCCGCCGCGGACGCCCGGCAGGACGGGCAGCAGCACCGCGTACACCAGGCTCACATGGCGGCCCCGGGGGTCGCGGTCCGGTGCGGTGTGCCAGGACACCGGGACGAGCTCCGTGCCGGTGATGTGCACCCCCGTCTCCTCCCGCAGCTCCCGGCAGGCCGCGGCCGGCGCGTCCTCCTCGGTACCGACCTTGCCGCCGGGCAGTGCCCAGCGGTCCCGGAACGGCTCGGTCCCCCTGCGGATCAGCAGGACGTGCCAGCCGTTCCCGGCACTGTCCCCGGCGTGGGCCAGTATGGCCAGGTCGACGGTCAGGACGACGGCGCCCACCGGCTATCCGCGGGTCTCGGCGGCGGCTTTGGCGAATGCTCCCAGCCGGTCGGCGAGTTCGGCCGTGGACGACAGGTACTCGACCCCGGGGAGCCGGGTGGTGTGGTCCCCGACCGCCCACACGGTCTTCTCCGCGTCGAGGGCAATGATCATCTCCTGGAGCGAGCCGTGCGAGCCGGGGACGGCGATCATGGCACCGGCCACGTTGGCCAGCACGATGTTGCGGCCGTTCGCGGTCAGCCCGGTGTCCAGCACGAGGTCCGCCCCCGCGTACGGGGAGGTCGTGCGGTTCGCCGCGCCCGGCAGCAGGCTCAGCACCCGGCCGCCGCGCTCCTTGGCGCCGCGCGCGGCGGCCTCCATCGCGCCCCCGAGGCCGCCGGTCACCAGGAGACAGCCGGGCTGTCGGGCCACGATCCCGCCCACCTCGTGGGCCAACTCATAGATGTGCGACGGGCAGTTGCGTCCCTTGCCGACGACGGCGACGAAGGTGTCCGGCCATTTTTCCACGGTGCTGTCAGTCCTTTGTGCTGTCAGTCCTTCTTGCGGATGCCGAGGGCGAAGAGCGCGTCGACGAAGCCGATAAGACGTTTCTCCCGGCTGATCTTCTGCGAGGTGCCGGGGTGCTCACCCTCGGCCTCGTAGCGGCGTATGCGCTCCTTCGACAGGGCGACCAGCCTCCGGCCGATCTCCCGGAACTCTTCCGGGGTGATCCGTCCCCCGTCAAGGGCCGATGTGCACCGTTCGTAGGCCGCCAGGGGGCCGACCGTGTGGACGGAACAGGTCTGCAGCGCCTGCCGCATCTGGTTGGCCAGCTGCTGCACGTCGTCCGCCGGGGGTTTGGGCTGCGGTCCTCGGTCCATGCACGCCACCTACCTCCCCAGGAAGGCGGGTTTCTCCGCGACCGCGCTCTGCCAGAGCGGCTGCCAGTGGCACGCCTCGCGCAGCACACCGCGCCGCTCGAACACCGTGACGACCTCCTGGCTGGGGGCGTTGGTCCGCAGCGCGATGCAGCAGTGGGCGCTGCGCAGCACCAGGCCGATGCCCTTCGGCTGCAGCCGCGCCTCCAGGAAGTTCACCGCGTCCACGACCAGGCGCTCGTTGAGCTGTGGCTGGCGGGCGAGGTAGTTGAGGCCCTTCTTGAGCTTGGAGTAGCCGGCCACCTTGCGGTCGGGGACGTAGCCGAGGTGGGCGACCCCGAAGGCGGGGGCCAGATGATGTTCGCACAGGGACACGTAATGCACGTCGTTGACAAGGATCAGGTCCTGCATCCCGGGGTTGTCGAAGACCTTGAAGTCCTCTTCGATGTCGATGTCACCCGGGTTGATCGTCTGGGCGTACAGCTCCGCCACCCGGCGCGGGGTCTGTGCCATCACCTCGCTCTTGTCGCCCTGGCCGAGACCGCGCAACAGCTCGCCGATGGCGTTCTCGATCACATCCACATCCACCGGCTTGGGGGGAAGCGGTGAATGCGCCTGCGGGACTTCCGCCATGGTGCCGCCCTTCAGGCAGAACCGGTCACCCCGCTGCCCATGGGCACGGGGATGCGCCGGAGTTCGTCAGGTGGGTGATGCATGAACGGTCGTTCGTCAGGCTAGGAACGGCGCCGATCTCTCGTCAACAGGTGTGCAAGCGGGAGCTAAAAGTCTTATAAATCGGTGGATGGTGTGCCGAGGGCTGAGCGTCCTGGAGGTCGGGAAGGGGGCCCGGGTTCATGATCGTTTGTGCCCCTTGTGGGAGCATCGGCCCTGCTAACGTGGGTTGTCGCGGTATCGGCTTGTGTCAGCCCGTCTACTCGTATCCCATGTGAGGCAGAGGCCCCACCGCTTTCGGCGGTGGGGCCTCTGCCGTACGTGTGACCGAGCTACGCGCAACCGAGGAGCCGGACCGGCCCTCTCACTAGGTGACAAAGGGGGTGGCACGATGAACTGGACGCGGACGGCCGTGGTCGCGACAGCTGCCGGCGCGCTGCTGCTGACCGGCGGTGCCACCGCATTCGCCGACGACGGCGTGCAGGTGCTGATCAATGGCGATTCGGACAACCGGCCCGGGGAGCTGGTCGACATCGATGTGCGCGGGGCCAAGGACGAGCCGGTCGTCTCCTCGCCGGTCTTTCCGCGTCCGGTGCGGCTGACCGTGCACGACGGCGAGGGCGTCCGGGGGCGGGTGGCGGTCGGGATGCGGGTCAAGCCCGGGTGGTACCCGCTCACCGTCAAGGTCGGCGGTCGGGTGGTGGCCAAGGAGCGGATCGGAGTGAAGGCGCCGGTGCGGCCGGTCTTCCGGGTGACCGCGCCCGATGAAGTGATCCGGCCGGGCGAACAGTTCGGGATGAGCTTCGACGATCTGTATCCGGGCGAGACCGGCAACTCCTTCACCGTGACCTCGCCCGTCCTCCCCGCCCCGGTGCGGCTGAAGCACGACCCCGAGGGAAGCGACTGGAACAACCCCCGGTTCTTCGCCGCCCTGGTGACCCTGCCGCGCACGGCGAAGGACGGCACCTACAAGGTCACGCTCACCGGCCCGGGTGGCCGGGTCATCGACGAGAAGCCGCTGCGGGTGGGGGCCGCCGAGCCGAGCGACAGCGACTATCTGGGCCGGGCTCGCGGCCCCGCCTTCTACACCCCCTCCGGCAGCCCCGAGCAGGCCCGCGCCCGAGGGCACCGGGTGGGCGCCGGCGGGACGGTCAATGTGCTGTGGCGCGACGCCTCTCCCGACCCGGGCGAGGAGGAGCAACTGACCGCCACCTCCCCGGCCTTCGAGCACCCGGTGCAGCTCAGGCGAGATGACAGCAAGGCCGCGGACGGCGACGATCCGCGCTTCTTCGGCCCGGCGCGCATCCGCAAGGACCTGGGGGCCGGGGAGTACCCGGTCACCGTCATAAGCCACCACGGCCGGGTGAAGAAGACCGAGAAGCTGGTCGTCACGGCCGCCGTGGCCAAGGCCACGGTGACGCCCGCGGCCGCCGGGTCCGCTGCCGGGAGCGGCGGTCCGGGCGGCTCGGACAACACGGTCCTGATCACGGCCGTCGGCGGCGGTGCGCTGGCCGGGGCGGTGCTCGGCGGTGTGCTGGTCCGGCGACGGCACCGGCGCGGCGCGAGCGCCCGCTAGCGGGCCGGTCCGGGGATCCGCGGACGGGCGCACCCGCCGGTCGTCCGGTGTGGTGCCGGCTCACCTGGGGCTGACGGCTGCGCCGGACATCGACCGTGTCCCGCGGGGCGGCGGTGGCGGGTGCCGCTTGCCGGGGTCCGCCGAAGGGGTTGACAATGCTGGGGAGTCGACTTTTCGATCGATCGGGAGGCGCACCATGGCGGGATTTCTGGACCGGGCCAAGGAGCAGGCGCAGCAAGCGCTGCAGCAGGGCAAGCAGAAGGTCGATGAGGTGCAGCAGCAGCGGGCGGGCAATGACCTGCTGAGGAAGGTGGGGGCCGCCTATTACGCGGAGAAGCGGGGGAGCGGGACGCCGGAGGCCACCGAGAGTGCGCTGTCCGCGCTGGAGGCCCACATCAGCGCGCATGGTGACGGGTTCCTGAGGGGCGCCTGAGGGCTGATTCCCAGCTGCCCCAGGGGTTCCGGGTGGCCGTCTCGCCGGGCACCCTGGGAGTGGCGTACCTCCTCCCACCGGGAAAAGGTGACACGCACATGGCGGCGGCCTCCCACGATCTGCGGTTCGACTCCGGGCGGTTGTGCCTGGATCTGGTGGCCACGGTGGCCGGGCGGCCCGGCGCGGAGCCGGTCGAGCGGCTGGGCACCCCCGAGCGGCTGCGGGCCTGGCTGGTGGGCTCCGGGAGCGTGCCCCCGGGCGCCTCGCTGGATGCGGTGGACGCGGCCTGGCTCGGGTGCTTCCACGCGGTGCGCGAGCTGCTGCACCGGGTCGTCCATGCCGAGGCCGGGACCGGTGGGCGGGCCGCCGACCGGGATCTCGAGCGGGTGAATGCCCTCGCGTCCACCGCGCCGCCCGTACTGCACGCGGTCAGGGGCGCCGACGGCGGTCTGGTACGGGCCGTCGCCGGCGCCCCCGAGTGTGCCGCCCTGGTGGGCCTGGTGGCCCGGGACGCCGTGGAGCTGCTGACCGACCCGGCCGTGCGCGGCCTGCTGCGGCAGTGCGAGGGCGAGACCTGCACGCTGCTCTACCTCGACACCTCGCGGGGGCGCCGTCGTCGCTGGTGTTCCAGCGAGGTGTGCGGCAACCGCGAGCGGGTGGCGCGGCACCGGAAGCGAGTGCTCAACGGCCAGGCCTGAGCGGCTACTTGGCGATGAACAGATAGTCGGCCCGGTACGGCACCGCGATCCGGGGTTGCCGGTGCGGGTCGCAGGCGCCGGTCGGGGCCACGCCGCCGTGGGTGTTCAGGCGCAGCACCTCGCCGGTCGAGGCGAGCAGGCCGCGCGGTTCGCCGGAGGAGTCGGCGGCGAGGTCGAGCTCGGGGATGTTCGTATCGCCGTTGGGCAGCCGGCCGAGGAGCTTGCCGGTGACGGCGGAGCGGTCGGGTGCCACCCACTGCGGGGCGCCGCCGGGGCGGGTGGAGGAGTGGACGATGTCCTGGCCGAGGGTGGCGCGGACATCGTTCTGGGTGAAGGCGAAGGTACCGTCGTCCTGCCTGGCGCAGGTGTAGATCTGGCTGCCCCGGACCACTGGCGCGGCAAGGCTGTTGAGCGCCTGGTTCATGTCGAGCGGGCGGTCGAGTTTGTGCAGCTGGCCGCGTACCGCGCCGCCGGGGAATTTCTCGGTGTGCAGGTTGACATAGAAATCGCCGGGGGTGGCGCCGACCGCCTCCAGCAGGCGCATGTCGGTGACCTTCACCGTGCCGGTTGCGAAGCTGCGGCCGTCCGGCAGTTTCCGGGTGAAGAAGGGAATCCGCACCTCGCCGTTCCTGCCCCGCACCCCCTGATGGAGGTGGCCCATGGTGGGTGTCCCGATGCCGTGGAAGGAGAAGGCGAAGGACACCCGGTCGCCCTGGACGCGCATCACGGCGAGGGCGTGTCCGTTCGGGTCGCCCACGGCCGGACCGCCGGGCACGGGGACCTCCTGGTCGCCGCCGAGGCTGCCCGCGAAGAAGGTCGCGTTGCGGGTGGCGGCGGTGTCGTCGATGGTGTCAAGTGCGCTGTCCGCGTTGGCTGTCGGCCGATGGAGCGGGTGCTCCGGGCCCTGTTGGTCCTCGGATGTGTCGCCGTCCGGGAGGGACATGCCGAAGGCGGTGCCCGCGGCGATCGCGGCCACAGCGGTGGCGGTGGTGAAGATGACGCTGCTGCGCTTCATGGTGACGTCCCCCTGTCGTACCGGTGCTCCCTGCACCGGTCTCTCCCGGGAGTCGTACGGCTGCCGGGGCGTGAGTGCTCAGCCGGTTTTTGAGGGCACAATCACAGGGATTCCATTGAACATCCCGGCCAGTGGATCCGTATGGGGCGGGGAAGTTCAAGATTCTTTCGCGAATTCGGCCGCCGGCGATGAACGGTTCGTTTCCCGTGCTCGTACTCCTGGTCGAGGTGACCCGGGTCAGGGCCCCGGGAATCACCGAATCGTCCTATCGACCCAGGGGAATGCCTTGCGCAAGGATGCCGGAGTGGCAGACCGGACGCGCCCTGACGAAGAGCTGATGCGAGCTCTCTACGAGGAACACGCCGCAGCCCTTCTCGCCTTTGTCTCCCGGCTGGTGGCGGGGGACCGGCAACGAGCCGAGGACGTCGTCCAGGAGACCCTGCTGCGTGCCTGGCGCAATGCCGACCGGCTGCGCGGAGCCACCGGTTCCGTACGGCCCTGGCTGGTGACCGTCGCCCGGCACATCGTCATCGACAGCCACCGGAGCCGGCAGGCGCGGCCCCGGGAGGTCGACCCCGGGCCGCTCGAACAGCTGCCCGCGGCGGACGAGATCGACCGGGCACTGCGCCTGATGACGATCTCCGACGCGCTGCGCGATCTGTCCCAAGCCCATCGAGAGGCCCTGATTGAGACCTATTTCAAAGGACGCACGGTGAGCGAAGCGGCCGAGGAGCTGGGTGTACCGGCCGGGACGGTACGGTCCCGGGTCTTCTACGCCCTGCGTTCCATGAAGCTCTCGCTCGAGGAACGGGGAGTGACGGCATGACCGAGCCGACTCGACACACGGACGTGGGCGCCTATGCGCTCGGCGTCCTCGAGGCGGCCGAGGCGGCCCGCTTCGAGGAGCACCTCGCCGAGTGTCCGGAGTGCGCCGTGGAACTCGAGGAGCTGATGGACCTGCCCCCGCTGCTGGCCGGGTTCAAGGAGTCGGGCGCCGCCCTTCCGGAGCCCGGGCCGCGGCTGCTGGACCGGCTGATCGTGGATGTCACGGGCGTCCGCCGGGTGCAGCGCACCCGCCGGCTGCTGTTCGCGGCGGCGGCCTCGGTGCTGGTGGTCACCGGGCCGCTGGCCGCCGTGGTCGTCACCTCGCAGGACGACTCCGGCCACAACGGCACCAGTGCGGCCCGGCAGATGTATGAGCACGGCGACAAGTACAGCGCGGTCGACCCGGTGACCAGGGCCGCCGCGAGCGTCTCGCTGGAGAGCAAGCCCTGGGGCACCCATGTCGCCCTCAAGCTGGGCAATGTCACCGGCCCGGAGACCTGCGCCCTGGTGGCGGTGGGCCACAACGGGCAGGAGCAGACGGTCACCACCTGGGCGGTGCCGCCCTCCGGCTACGGGATGGACAAGGGCGTCGACAGCAAGTCCTACCCGGAGGGCAAGGAGCCGCTCTACACCCACGGCGGCACGGCCTTCAACCGCAAGGACATCGCCCGCTTCGAGGTCCGCACGCTCGCCGGAAAGCACCTCGCGACCGTCAACGTATGACCTTCGTGCCAAACCTCTCATGTCCTGACAGGTGCGCTCAGTACCCCTGTTCGCGTACGGTTGAAGGCTGCCCTACGCACACAGAAGGGGGCCTGGGTGGCCGCGCAGAACGCCACACGCGCGCACGTGGCGACGGAGACCGGGACCGAGCATCCGGACGGTGTCCGCGACCGTGAGATCGGTGCCGAACAGCACCATCTGGACCGGGTGTACCGGCGCCTCGAGGAGAAGATCCACGAGGCGGAGTTCCTCATGGACGACGCCGCCAAGCGCGGCCAGGTCGGCACACCGGGGGCGCTCGCCGAGCGCGACGCCCAGGTGTTCCGCGCCGGAGTCCATCTCAACCGGCTGAACAGCGAGTTCGAAGACTTCCTCTTCGGCCGGATCGACCTGCTGCCCGGCAAGGACGGCAAGAAGGGACCGGACGGGGCGTACACCTCCGTCGAGCCCGCCGAGGACGCGGTCCGCGACGAGCGGGCGGAGATCGCCGAGACGCTGCACATCGGCCGCATCGGCGTGCTGGACGCCGACTACGCCCCGCTGGTCATCGACTGGCGGGCGCCCGCCGCCGCGCCCTTCTACCGGGCGACACCGGTGGCGCCCGGCCGGGTGGTGCGCCGCCGGGTCATCCGGTCCAAGGGCCGCAAGGTGCTCGGCGTGGAGGACGACCTGCTGCGCCCGGAGCTGACCACCACCCTGGACGGGGCGGCGCTGCCCGTGGTGGGCGACGGCGCGCTGATGGCGGCTCTGGGGCAGGCCCGCAGTCACACCATGCGGGACATCGTTTCTTCGATCCAGGCCGAGCAGGACCTGGTGATCCGCGCCCCCGCGGCGTCGGTGACCGAGGTCGAGGGCGGTCCGGGCACCGGCAAGACCGCGGTCGCCCTGCACCGCGCCGCCTACCTGCTCTACCAGGACCGGCGGCGGTACGCGGGCGGCATCCTGGTGGTCTCGCCGACCCCGCTGCTGGTCGCCTACACCGAGGGCGTGCTGCCCTCGCTGGGCGAGGAGGGGCAGGTCGCGATCCGCGCGGTGGGTGCACTGGTGGACGGGGCCGAGGCGGACACCTACGACGAACCGGCCGTCGCCCGGATCAAGGGCTCCGCGCGGATGCGGAAGGTGCTGCGCAAGGCGGTGCACGGAGCGCTGGACGTGCCGTCGGCCGGTTCCGCGGGCCTGCCGGAGCGGCTGCGGGTGGTGGCCTTCGGCGCCCGGCTGGAGCTGGGCGCCGATGAGCTGCGGCGCATCCGGCAGAGCGCGCTGGGCGGGAGTGCGCCGGTCAACCTGCTGCGCCCGCGCGCCCGTCGGCTGATCCTGGACGCCCTGTGGGCCAGGGCGGGCGGCTCCCGGCGCTATACCGACCCCGAACTCGCCGCGGAGGCGCGGGCCGCGTTCGACGAGGACATCACGACCGAGGACGCCTTCATCGACTTCCTCGCCGCCTGGTGGCCCGAGTTGACGCCGCGTCAGGTATTGGCCGCGCTGGCCGATGAACGCCGCCTGTCGCGCTGGTCGCGCCGGGTGCTCAACCCGCGTGAAGTGCGGCTGCTGGCACGCTCGTTGGGGCGGCTGGACGCCCGGGGCAAGGGGCCGCTGTCGGTGCACGACGTGGCGCTGCTGGACGAGTTGGAGACGCTGCTCGGCGCCCCCGCCCAGCCCCGCAGGCCGCGCGAGGCCGATCCGCTGGACCATCTCACCGGGCTGGAGGAGCTGATGCCGGTCCGTTCCGAGTCCCGGCGCGAGCGGGCCGAGCGGCTGGCACAGGAGCGCCGGGACTACGCCCATGTCATCGTCGACGAGGCGCAGGACCTGACGCCCATGCAGTGGCGGATGGTGGGCCGCCGCGGCCGCCACGCCACCTGGACGATCGTCGGCGACCCGGCGCAGTCCTCCTGGTCCGACCCGGACGAGGCGGCCGAGGCCCGTGACGAGGCGCTGGGCACCCGCCCGCGCCGCCGCTTCCGGCTCACGGTCAACTACCGGAACCCGGCGGAGATCGCGGAGCTGGCGGCGAAGGTGCTGGCGCTGGCGATGCCGGGCATGGAGTCCCCGGCGGCCGTCCGCTCCACCGGCGTCGAGCCCCGGTTCTCCGTGGCGGCCAGCGGCCTGGCCGCCTCCGTCCGGGACGAGGTGGCGCACCTGCTGGCCGAGGTGGACGGCACCATCGGCGTGGTGGTCCCGATGAGCCGCCGGGCCCAGGCCCGCGGCTGGGTGAGCGGGCTGGGTGTGGGGGTCTCCCCGGCCGGGCGAAGCCGGGACCGGGGGAGGGTGGTGGTGCTCGGCAGCCTGGAGGCCAAGGGTCTGGAGTACGACGCGACGATCGTGGTCTCGCCCGCCGAGATCGCCGACGAGTCCCCGGCGGGCCTGCGGGTGCTCTATGTGGCGCTCACCCGGGCCACCCAGCGGCTGACGGTGCTGGCGGGGGAGCGGGACGAGCCGGATGAGCACGGGGTGCCGGACCTGCTCCGGGACTGATCCACTCCGCTTGGCGGCTGCCGGAATCACTTTCCGGGGGCGTTTGTTAGCCTGAGTACGGCACCGGCCCGATCCAAGCCCCCGGGCCCAACCTTCGTCGCTTCGAGCGACCACTTGCCGCGAGGCGAGCATGGCGGGTCGGTGTCACAGGCGTTCCGACGGGCGCCCGGTTCCACGGCGCGTATGTGGAGCGGGGCGCCCGTCGCGTTTGCGCCGGAGGGAGCGTGCGCCCCCATGCCGCTCTCGTATGGCGAAAGACACCTTCCGGAATGCCCGGCTGGTTACCGTCTACCCGCCGGTAGGTGGGACGATCGAACGTCCCGCGGACACCGCGCGGCACAACGTGATCAGGAAAGAGAACAGGGGAAAGCGGCCATGGCAACGGCGCCTAGCGTCTCGTACTCGATGACGGTCCGGCTGGAAGTCCCGGCGAGCGGGACCGCGGTCAGCCAGCTCACCACGGCCGTGGAGTCCTCCGGCGGATCGGTGACCGGCCTCGACGTCACCGCCTCCGGCCACGAGATGCTGCGCATCGACGTCACCATCGGCGCGACCTCCACCGCGCACGCCGACGAGATCGTACGCGAGCTGCGCGGCATCGAGGGCGTCACGGTCGGCAAGGTCTCCGACCGCACCTTCCTGATGCACCTCGGCGGCAAGATCGAGATGGCCTCCAAGCACCCCATCCGCAACCGTGACGAGCTCTCCATGGTCTACACCCCCGGAGTGGCCCGGGTGTGCATGGCGATCGCGGAGAACCCCGAGGACGCCCGCCGCCTGACCATCAAGCGCAACTCGGTGGCCGTGGTCACCGACGGCTCCGCCGTGCTCGGCCTGGGCAACATCGGCCCCAAGGCCGCGCTGCCCGTCATGGAGGGCAAGGCGGCCCTCTTCAAGCGCTTCGCCGGCATCGACGCCTGGCCGATCTGCCTGGACACCCAGGACAGCGACGCCATCGTGGAGATCGTCAAGGCCATCGCCCCCGGCTTCGCGGGCATCAACCTGGAGGACATCTCCGCGCCCCGCTGCTTCGAGATCGAGGCCCGGCTGCGCGAGGCCCTGGACATCCCGGTCTTCCACGACGACCAGCACGGCACCGCCATCGTGGTGCTCGCCGCGCTCACCAACGCGCTGCGGGTGGTGGAGAAGTCCATCGGCGACGTACGGGTCGTCATGTCCGGCGCGGGCGCGGCCGGTACGGCCATCCTCAAGCTGCTGATCGCCGCCGGGGTGAAGCACGCCGTGGTCGCCGACATCCACGGCGTGGTGCACGCGGACCGCGAGGACCTGGTCTCCGCCGACCCCGGCTCCGCGCTGCGCTGGATCGCCGACAACACCAACCCCGAGAGCATCACCGGCACCCTCAAGGAGGCCGTGCGCGGCGCCGATGTCTTCATCGGCGTCTCGGCCCCCAATGTCCTGGGCGCCGAGGACGTGGCCGCGATGGCCGACGGTGCCATCGTCTTCGCGCTCGCCAACCCCGACCCCGAGGTGGACCCGGCGATCGCCCGGCAGACCGCCGCCGTGGTCGCCACCGGCCGTTCGGACTTCCCCAATCAGATCAACAATGTGCTGGTTTTCCCGGGTGTCTTCCGCGGCCTGCTGGACGCCCAGTCGCGCACGGTCAACACCGAGATGATGCTGGCGGCCGCCACAGCGCTCGCCGATGTGGTCACCGAGGACGAGCTGAACGCGAATTACATCATCCCCAGCGTCTTCAACGACAAGGTCGCCGGAGCGGTCGCCGGAGCCGTCCGGGAGGCCGCCAAGGCCGCCGGAGGAGCTGTGACGGCCACCACGACCGTCTGATCACGGCGCGTCGCGTGGCGCGTGGCTCCGGCACCCCCCATAAGGTGTCGGGCAGAAATCGGGCCGCAAAACGCGGCCACATCCGAGGCTGTGGCGCTTTCCGTGTGACTCTCCAGGGTGCCGGATTGGCTTTCCCGCCACTGGTGGGGGCAGGATGCGTAACCGGGCGCGAGGGTCCGGCAACGGACCCGGGTCCGGGGACTGTCCGAGGGCCCTGGCAGCATCGGCTTCGATCTCACGCCTCATTGGCAAGAAGAACACGGGAGTACAACATGAACCGCAGTGAGCTGGTGGCCGCTCTGGCCGACCGTGCCGAGGTGACCCGCAAGGACGCCGACGCCGTTCTGGCCGCCTTCGCCGAGACCGTCGGCGAGATCGTCGCCAAGGGCGACGAGAAGGTGACCATCCCCGGCTTCCTGACCTTCGAGCGCACCCACCGTGCCGCTCGCACCGCCCGCAACCCGCAGACGGGCGAGCCGATCCAGATCGCTGCCGGTTACAGCGTGAAGGTCTCCGCGGGCTCCAAGCTCAAGGAAGCCGCCAAGGGCAAGTAGGCCTGGGCGCTGTGCTCAGCGCCGGAAAGGGCGGCCACCCCGGGTGGGGTGGCCGCCCTTTGGCGCGTCTGGCGGGGCGTCAGGGCGGGTGCCGTGCCCCGGCCCCGCCCTTTCACCGTTTCCTCCGGGGGCAAGCCCCCGGCCCCCGCAACGCGGCTGCGCCGCGTTCGTCCTCAATCGCCGGACGGGCTGAAGTAGCCCGACCCCGCGTCAGGAGCCGTTGGGGAGTTCCACGTTCGCCCCCAGACTCCGCAGCTTCTGCATGCTGTGTCTTCCCGGGGGATGACCCCCGGACCCCCAGCCGGGGCGTCGCCGTGGTTCGCCGCGTCGGTCAGGAGCCGTTGGGGAGTTCCACGTTCGCCCCCAGACTCCGCAGCTTCTGCAT
>NZ_JBDJPF010000047.1:0-56094 GCF_054957865.1 Streptomyces xingningensis | reverse complement strand
GCCGGATGAGGACCTGACGGGGGCCGCAGCGAACTTCGCCAAGACCGCTTAGAAGTTCACCGCTCACTGCTCAAGATCGTTCTCAGCGCCAACCGCTGTACCGATGTTCCCCAAGCCCGGTCCAGGACATCTGGAGCGGGAGAACAGCCCAAACCAGGGCCAGCAGCACGGCCATCACCAGGTGGTACTGGACGACGTGCCCCAGGCAGGCACCCCAGCCCCGCCTCGGGCTCACGCCGTCGGCGACCTCGGCCGCCGACGGCGCTGCCTTGCCTGCCGCCTGGTGGTCGGTTTGCCCGATCACATGGTCGGCGAGGTTGTGCCCGACAGAGAGCACGGCCCACACCGAACCGAACGTCGCCAACGTGGCTACCTGATCGATGGAAGTCACTGGGCACCCCCGACAACCGAGTTGGTGCAGAGAAGGTCCCGGAGGTATCCGCCCCCACGCTGCGCAGGGCGCGGACGGTCGGGCCGCCCTGCGCAGCGGCGTGCCCGGTGTGAGGCGCAGGTGCGACGGGATGGCCGTATGGCATTTTGAATGCCATACTCGCGTCATGGCTGATGACACCGACTTCGTCCCTGGCGACGGCCCCAGCAGTGGAATCTCCGTCACGCTGAGCGCCGGAACATTGCAGGCAATCCGCGAGCGAGTCGGCAAGCGCGGTGTCTCTGCCTATCTGGAGCGGGCGGCTCAGCGCCAAATCGAGCGCGACAATCTGGACGAGCTCATCGCTGACTTCGACAAGGCTCACGGTCCGGCCGACCCGGAGGCCGTGGAGGCCAAGCGGGCCAAGCTCATCGGTCATGCGCCCGAGGCCGGAGCCGCTGCGTGAGCGGTGCCTTGGTCCTGGACAGCGAGGGGCTGACGAAGGCCGTACAGCGGAATCGAGAGGTTCACGAGTGGCTGACGGCGGCTCGTGACGCGGATCTTCCGGTGGTCACCTCGGCCGCGGTACTGGTCGAGGTGATCCACCCGAGGATCAATGACGCCGCGCTGAAGTGGACCCTCTCCCGTCTCCGGGTCGAGCCGGTCACCCAGACTCTTGCCCAGTCTGCTGCTGTTCTGCTGCGGCGTGCTGGGCTGCACGGTCACAAGTACGCCATTGACGCCATGCTGTGTGCGACTGCCTTGGCACAGACGGGCCGGGTGACGATCCTGACCTCTGATGTGGAGGACGTGGAGATGCTGACTGTCGAGCACACCAGGATTGTGGCCGAGAAGGTCTGACCCCGGAAGCTGTCAAGGTGCAAGCGCTTGTCCGAGCACGCCCTTAGATGTGCTCCATCGCCAGCACCACGGTCGTGCCCGGTTCCAACGCCTGGCAGATGTGCGGTGCATCGCCCGGATAGGCGATGTAGTCGCCCGGCCCCAGCTCGACCGGCTCCTCGGGCGGACCGATGAGCGCCCGTCCGCTGCCGACGACCGCGTGCTCCATCGTCCCCGGCATGTGCGGGTCGGACTCGCGCGGCGGGCCCGGTTCGACGTGCAGCAGATAGAGGTCCCGGCGGGCCTGTGGCGGGCATGAAGTGAGCAGGGTGGCCACGTAGTTGGCGCGTTCGGACGGCACCGCGGCCCCTTCGCCGCGGCGCAGCACGGCCACCCGTGGGCGGGGCGGGTCGACCAGCCTGCTGAACGGCACGCCCAGGGCGACGCTCAGGGCCCACAGCGTCTCCACGCTCGGATTGCCGGTGCCGGACTCGAGCTGGGACAGCGTGGACTTGGCGATCCTGGCGCGCCTGGCCAGTTCGGTCAGTGACAGTCCGATGCGGGTGCGCTCCCGGCGGATCGACGTCGCGATGAGTTCCAGCGGGGGGCGGATGGCCGGTTCCATTGGTCGTTCGTTTTGTCGGTCCATCTGTTCTCCTTGACGAACACCCTGGGAGTGTTCAGCATAGCGACCATGCGTTCGTTCTGGAGAACACTGGATGGTCCACTCCGGCGGGACATAGGGGCGGTGGCCCTGGCCATCGGCATCGTGGGGGCCTCGTTCGGGGCGATAGCCGCCTCCGCCGGGCAGCCCGCCTGGGTGCCGCTGACCATGTCACTGACCATGTTCGCCGGCGGGGCCCAGCTCGCGTCCCTCGACATCGCCCTGGGCGGCGGCGGAACCGTCGCGGCCGTGATCGCCGGACTCGTCCTCAACGCACGGCTCCTCGTCTATGGGCTGACGATCGCCGATGTGCTCGACATGCGCTGGGCCAAGCGGCTGTTGAGCAGCCACCTCATGGTGGACCAGGCGGTGGCGTTCGCCCGGGCGCAGCACGATCCACGGCACCGGCGGGCGGTCTATCTCGCCAGCGGTGCGCTGCTGTTCGTCACCTGGAACCTGGGCACCCTGCTGGGCGTCCTGGCCGGTCGGGCGATCGGCGACCCGGAAGCGCTGGGCCTGGACGCGGCCGAGCCCATGGTGCTGCTGGCACTGGTGCTGCCCGCGCTCGGCGCGTCGCACGCACGCCGGGCCGCGTTGCTCGGGGTGACCCTCGCCCTGGTGGCCGTGCCGTTCCTGCCTGGCGGACTGCCGGTGCTGCTGGGGCTGTTGGGCCTGCTCGCGGTGGGCCGGTCCGCCGTCGACGAGACCGGCCGGACGAAGGCGGAGGACCCGGCATGACCCTGCTGGCCATCCTGCTGCTGGCCGCCGGTACCTATGGCCTGAGGGTGTGCGGACCCCTGCTGCGCAGCCGTGTCGAACTGTCCGGCCGCGCACGGCAGCTGCTCTCCCTGTCCGCGACCGTCCTGCTGTGTGTGATGGCGGCCACCTCGGCGCTCACCACCGGGCACGGCTTCGCCGGCTGGGCCCGGCCGACCGGGGTGCTGGTCGGTGCCGTACTCGCGATCAGGAAGGCGTCCTTCCTGGTGGTGATGGTGGCGGCCGCGGCCACCACGGCGGCGCTCCGGCTGCTGGGCGTGCACTGAGCCCCCGAAGTGCGCCCCCTCGGCCGGTACGAATCGGGTGCAGCGCGTGTCATTCGGCCGAATGGGGGCGCCTGCTTCCCTAAAATCGCGGGATGTACATAACCAGCACGTTCCCCGGAGGGGTGATCCGGTGAACAGGTCCGAGGCCACCGACGAGCAGTGGGAGGGACTGGCCGAGGTGGTCCCATTGCGCGGCTACCACACATGGCCGTCCTGGTCCAACCACCGGGCCCTGCCCGAGGAGGAACCGGAGACGGTGACGAACCAGCGGAGGCTCGTCGTGCTCCGCGTCCAGGTCTTCGCGGACGCGCGCGAGGTCGCGGAACATCTGATGGCGGGGACGCCCGTGCTGCTGGATCTCACGAGTGCCGACAGCGATGTCGCCAAGCGGATCCTCGACTTCTCCAGTGGTGTCGTCTTCGGATTGAGCAGCGGGATGCACCGCGTCGACACCAATGTCTTTCTGCTCGCTCCCGAGGGCACGGAGGTGGCGGCTGGGTACCCCGATCGTAGGAAGACCGATCCGATGAAACGGTTTGGCTGACAGACCGCCGCATACGGTCCGGGCATGGACACAAACCGTGCCCGACCGGCCGCCGGCACCCGGCCTCCGCGCCCCGTCGTGACCGAACTGCGGCTGTCCGCCTTCAAGTCGCATCGCAACGCCAGGTATCCGCTCGGCCCGTTGACGCTCTTCCGGGGGGCCAGCGGCAGCGGCAAGTCCAGTGCTCTCCAGGCGTACGAGGCCCTGGCCCGGCTGGCGGGCGGCGACACTCTCGACGAGGCCCTGGCGCCGGTGGCGGGCGGAGCCGTCGCCTGCGTACCGCAGCAGGCGCGGCCGGATGCGCAGGGCCGGCGCGGGTTCCGGATCGGCTGCACCGTCGAGGGGCCGGCCGGTCCGGTGCTGCTGGATCTGGCGGTGCAGGCCGAGCCCGAACTACGGGTCGTCGGCGAGCGGTTGACGGGCGCGGGGTGCACCCTGCTCTCCACGGCGCTGCGCGATCCGGGGCTGCCCAGGGTCGAGGCCGCCTGGCACACGGCGGGCTCCGTGCCGGTCACCCGCGCGCCGCTGCCCGACGACCGGCTCGGCACCGCGCTGCTGCCCCTGCGGGTGGCGGGCAAGACTCCCGGGCAGCAGCTGGTCCTGGAGGCCGCGGAGCAGGTGGTCGTCGCGCTGCGCTCGGTCTTCGCCTGCGACCCCCGGCCCGAGCTGATGCGCACGCCGGTCGCGGCCCGGGACGGCCGGCTGCGCGGCGCGTGCGACAACGTGGCCGCGGTGCTGGGGCGCACCCGGGACGAGTGCGTCACCCGGCATGCGGCCCTGGTGACGGCGGCGGGAGCCGGGTGCCGGGGCCAGGTCGAGGGGGTGGCGGTGCAGGGGCTGGACGGCGGGTTCGTCCGGGCGGTGCTGGCACGGCACCCGGGCACGGTCACCCCGCTGGAGCGGCTGGGCGACGGGGAGTTGCGCTATCTGGCGCTGTGCCTGGTCCTGTTGACGGGTCCCGGAGTGCTGGCCGTGGAACCGGTGGCCGAGGTGCTTCCGGCCCGGCAGACGCTGACCGTGCTCGCGGACGGCTTCGACCGCTGTCTGGATCCGCGGCAGGCACGGGAGTTGCTGGAGCTGGCGGTGCGCATGTGCGAGCGGGGGCACATCCGACTGGTGGGGACGGTGAGAGGGGAGGCGGCCGAAGCGGTTGCCGAGGTCTCAGGGGTCTCAATGGTAGATCTGGGAACGTGACGGAAAATCCTGAAGGTCCCACCGGACCCCTACGCCCCACGGGCTTCACCGATGCGACCACTGTGACCGGCGCGACCGATATCGGGGCGCTGCAGCGGCGGCTGGCCGCATTCGCCGCCGCCCGTGAGTGGCAGCCCTATCACACGCCCAAGAACCTGGCCGTGGCGCTCAGCGTCGAGGCCTCCGAACTGGTGGAGATCTTCCAGTGGTTGACGCCCGAGGAGTCGGCGCGGGTGATGTCGGATCCGGTGACGGCCGGGCGGGTGGAGGACGAGGTCGCGGACGTCCTGGCGTATCTGCTGCAGTTCTGCGGGGTGCTGGGGATCGATGCGCCGGCGGCGCTGTCCGCGAAGATCGACCGGAATGAACGGCGGTTTCCGGCACCTGGGGAGCGGGCGGCGGAGGGTCAGGATCACCCCGATCGTCACTCTCCGGAGTGATTGAGTTGTCCACAGCGCATTTGGTATCCACAGATTTCTGAATTCCCCTGGCTTTTCCGGCGGTTAGTCATCACTCTGGGTAGTGAGAGCGGGGCAGACGGAAAACATGGGGGACCGGGCATGGACGCAGTGCGGTTGATCGAGGCCACTCGGTTCGCCCTGACGCAGGCCAGGGCGGTGGAGGAGATCGTCAAGGAGGCATGGCAGACACAGGCGTTGGCACAGGCGGTTGGCGGGCACCTCGCGGTCCATGGGCCCTTCGAGGCCCGGGCCGCGGCCGGTGGTCTGAGCGAAGCGGGTGGCAGGGCCTCCGGCGCGCTGCGGCAGATCGCGCCGGGCACCGGAGGCTTACGGGCGGCGCAGCTCTCCGAGGTGCGCGACCCCTGGGAGGCGTTGACCGACCTCGGTGTGCTCCTGGGAGAGGTGGGCATCGCCCTGGTGGGCGTTGCGGGCGCCTGCGAGGAGGACGGGCTGTACTGGCAGTGCATCGAGGCGATCGACGCCGCCGATGAGACCACCGACCAGGTGAGCGGCTTGCTCAGACGGCTCGCCCTGCGCGCGAGAGGAGGCGCCGCATGATGCGCAAGCGGTCAGCCGGTGGTGCCTCCGTGATCGGGCGAGGGCCGCTCGGCGGACGATTGAAGGTCTGCGTCGAGCTGCGACAGATCGGCGTTCAGCGCTGCCATCAGCTCTTCCATCTGCTGCAGCAGGCCCTTGGGTGCGCCCTGCTGCTGGGAAGCGGCCTGGGTGGGCACTGCCTCGTCGGGCACGGCTTCCTGGGTCATCGCGGCCTCCTCGGCCCTGGCCCTCCCGGTGCGGGAGGGCGGTGTCGCGATCGTCGCCTCCGGCAGCGAACACCGGTGCGCGGGCCGGGCGGTCCGGCTCCGCCGAGGCCAACGATCATCGGGCGTGCCGGACACTGGCCGATACCCCGTCGGCCGACGGGGCCGGGAGATTTTCACCCGACAGGGGCCGGCGGCGCCAGGGAGGGGGTGAGCAGTTGACGTGTGTTCGGCGGTGCAGGATGAAGGTGCGGTCCCGGCCGGGCCTAGGGGGTGTCCGATGGAGCAAGGAGCAACCGATGTCCGCACCCACCACGCCGCTCGCCGACGCGCTCGGGCGCGGGACGCTCGTCCTCGACGGCGGCCTGTCCAACCAACTGGCGGCACAGGGCTGCGATCTGTCGGATGACCTCTGGTCGGCCCGGCTGCTGTCCGATGATCCCGGGCAGATCGAGGAGGCGCACGCGGCGTATGTGCGGGCGGGGGCGCGGGTGCTCATCACCTCCAGCTACCAGGCCACCTTCGAGGGGTTCGCACGGCGCGGCCTGGGGCCGGACGAGGCGGCGGCGCTGCTGCGGAGGAGCGTGGAGCTGGCGCGATGGGCGGCCGGCCGTGGCGAGCGGGAGGTGTGGGTCGCCGCGTCCATCGGGCCCTATGGGGCGATGCTCGCCGACGGCAGCGAGTATCGCGGGCGGTATGGGCTGAGCGTGGCGGAGCTGGAGCGGTTCCACCGGCCGCGGGTGGAGACGCTGGCCGCGGCGGGACCGGATGTGCTCGCGCTGGAGACCGTGCCGGATACCGACGAGGCACGAGCGCTGCTGCGAGTGGTCCGGGCGTCCGGGATGCCGGTCTGGCTGAGCTACAACTGCGCCGGCGAGCGCACCCGGGCGGGCCAGCCGCTCGCCGAGGCATTCGCGCTCGCCGCGGGGAACGACCAGGTCATCGCCGTGGGCGTCAACTGCTGTGAACCGGCTGACGCGGACCGGGCGGTGGAGACCGCCGCGCGGGTGACGGGCAAGCCGGTCGTGGTCTATCCGAACAGCGGGGAGGGATGGGATGCCCGGGCGCGGGATTGGCGGGGGCACCCCACCTTTGACCCGGCCCGGGTGGCGGCCTGGCAGGCCGCGGGGGCCCGGCTGGTCGGGGGCTGCTGCCGGGTGGGGCCGGACCGGATCGCGGAACTCGCGGCTCTGGTCGAGAGCCGGTAGCCGGGCCGGGGCGAGCCAGGTGTGGCACACAACTGCCGCGCAGCAACCGCCACACCCGGCCCACCCGTTTACGACCAGGTCGTTACAGCCGGGGGTCGACCGGCTCCGACTCCAGGGCGAGGACGGCGAAGACCGCCTCATGGACGCGCCAGAGCGGCTCGCCGCCGGCCAGCCGGTCCAGCGCCTCCAGACCGAGCGCATATTCGCGCAGGGCGAGGGAGCGCTTATGGCCGAGGAAGCGCCGGCGCAGCCGGTCGAGGTTGTCCGGGCGGGTGTACTCCGGGCCGTAGATGATCCGCAGGTACTCCCGGCCGCGCACCTTGATGCCGGCTGCACCAGCCGCCCCTTGCCGTCCCGGACCAGCGCCCCAAGCGGTTTGACGACCATCCCCTCGCCGCCCGCGCCGGTCATCTCCAGCCACCAGTCGATGCCCTCCCGGACGGAGGCCTCGTCCGAGGTGGTGACGAGGCGACGCCGGGTGACCTGGAGCAGACCGGTGGGGTCGTGCTCCACCAGCCGGTCCAGCCAGGCCAGTTGCTCGTCATGGGGCACCGGGGCAAGGCTGCGCCCCTGGGCGGCGAGGAGCTGGAACGGCGCCAGCCGCACTCCGTCCAGCCCGTCGGTGGTCCAGCAGTACCGCCGGTACGCCTCGGTGAACGCGGCCGCATCGGCGGCCCGTTCACGCTGCCGCTCCAGCAGTTCGCCCACCTCGGCCCCGCGCGCGGCGGCCGCCTCCAACGCCCCCAGCGCGCCCGGGAAGACGGCACCTGAAGCGGCGCCCACCGCGGCGTACTGCGAGCGCAGCAGCCCGGAGGCCTTCAGCGACCAGGGCATCAGCTCCGCGTCGAGCAGCAGCCAGTCCGTGGCCAGTTCGTCCCACAGCCCGGCGGCGGTCACCGCCGTGCGCAGCCGGCCCAGGATCTCCTCGGTGACGGCGGTGTCGTCGAAGAAGGGGCGCCCGGTGCGGGTGTGCAGCGCGCCCGTCGGCCCGTCCACACCGAAGCGCTCACCGGCCACCCGCGCATCGCGGCAGACCAGGGCGACGGCGCGTGAGCCCATGTGTTTCTCCTCGCATGCTTGCCGAGGAACGTCAGCTTCGGCAGGCTGCCGAAAAGCTGCTTTCCCGCGTGACCGTGCTGGAAGACCCGCAGTACGACGCCAGCCGCGACGCGCGGTCCGAGAAGGCCCGTCGCGCTGCACTGGCCCGCTGGAATCCAGGCACGGCTCGTTGACCTTGGTCCCGCCACTCATGCCGCCTGGAGCACGCCAAGATCCTTGTTTCTCGGCATCCTGCTGACAGATCGTCGAGGCGCGGGGCATGCTGTGCCGACCGCTTCCGAGCAGAAGGGAACAGCCATGTCGCGACGCCTGAAGATGCTTGGCACCACCTCGGACGACAACGACTGCCCCACCCTGTACGAGGACCTGGACACCGGCGAGATCCTGGTTCAAGGCGAGACGGCCGAAGACGAGGACGTGGCGCAGCTCCGCGCCGTGAAGCCCACCGAGTCATTCGTGATCATCCCCCGCGAACTGCTGGTTCGGTTCGCACCCAAGGAGTAGACGAGTGCCGGAGCTGGTGAGCACGTCGGTGCTCAACGAGTTGTTCGACAGCTTTGAGCACACGGCTTGGCGGCTGGAGACTCAGCGGTCGTACGAGGCCGACACCAAGTCGGACCGGTACAAGCGGTGGGCTCGCGGTGAGGGCTACAGCGCGGAGGGCCGGGAAGCGTTCCTGAACGGCCGTCGCGCCCTGGCCAAGCAGGGCAAGCGCGTGGAGCGCGTGCGGATCGTGGACGACCCGCCGACCGACAACCAGCGGTACCTACTCGACGGGGCCCCGGTCACCATCGAGGCTGGGGAGGGCATCCGGCACCTGTGGCGCGCTGACGCCGGGCGCCTGGCGTTGCCCATGGTGGACTTCTGGCTGTTCGACTGCCGCACCCTGGCCCGCTTCCATCACGAGGACGGCCGAACGCTGGGGCTGGAGCTGGTGACCGATCCGGCCGAGGTGCTGGCGGCCTGCCAAGTCCGGGATGCTGCCTGGCACTTCGCCGTGCCGTACGAGGACTTCGCGGCGCGGGTACCTTCCGGTGGGTGAGCACTGATTTCCAAAAGGGCCGAGAGTCTCTTGGTGTGCGGCTCCGCGAGCCTCGGCGTCCAGCGCCACCGGTTCGGCCGTGACCGAGCTCCAGCCCAGCGGCTCGAACAGCTTGCGCACCAGCTCGGCGCCACCGCGCGCGGGCAGCGACGGCACCTCGATGCGCATCGGGTCGACCTCCAGCAGGAGTGCGGCCGTGCAGCGCTCGGCGGTCGCCTCGGGGTAGAAGACCTGCGCGATGCCATGCGAGGTGGCGAACTGCTGGGCGTTGTCGGGATGTTTGTGCAGCAGAAAGCCGAGATCGGTCGCGGGGCCCGCCGGGGTGCCGGTCGTGGTGATTGTCAGGAACACGTGTCCGGGTATCGCTTTCGGTCGACGCCCCCGACCAGTGAATATTACCTTGGCTTGACCAAGGCGTGGACTCAGGCCGGCTGCCGGGCGCGGAAGGCGCGACGGTAGTCGTTGGGGGGCACGCCCACCGCCTTGGTGAAGCGTCGCCGCAGGTTGGCCGCCGTGCCGAGCCCGCACAGCTCCGCCACCCGGTCCACCGACTCATCGCTCCGCTCCAGCAACTCCCGTGCCCGGACGATGCGTTGGGACTGCAGCCACTGCATCGGGGTGGTTCCGGTCGTCGCGTGGAACCGCCGGATGAGGGTGCGCGGGCTGGTGTGGGCCTGCCGGGCCAGCCCGGCGACGGACAGCGGCTCGGCCAGCCGTGCGGTGGCCCAGTGCAGCAGCGGGGCGAGGGAGTCGTCGGTCCGCTGTGGCAACGGGGTCTCGATGTACTGTGCCTGGCCGCCCGGCCGGTGGGCGGGGGCGACCAGCTGCCGGGCGATGGAGTTGGCCGTCTCCACCCCGAAGTCCTTGCGCACCAGGTGCAGACAGGCGTCGATGCCCGCCGTGGAACCCGCCCCGGTGATGACATCGCCATGGTCGACATAGAGCACCGAGGGATCGACCCGCACCGCCGGGTGGCGCTCGGCGAGCAGCCGGGCATACCGCCAGTGCGTGGTGGCGGTACGCCCGTCGAGCAGCCCGGTGGCCGCGAGGGTGAACGCGCCCGAGCACAGCGACACCAGCCGGGCCCCGCGCCGGTGCGCCTCGAACAGCGCCTCGGTCAGCTCGGCCGGCGGAGCGCCGTACACATCCGCCGTCGCCGGGACGAGCACGGTGTCGGCGGTGATCAACTCCTCGGTGCCATAAGGGGTCTGCGGCTGGAACCACGATCGGTCACC
Source organism: Streptomyces xingningensis (assembly GCF_054957865.1). Taxonomy (NCBI): domain Bacteria; kingdom Bacillati; phylum Actinomycetota; class Actinomycetes; order Kitasatosporales; family Streptomycetaceae; genus Streptomyces; species Streptomyces xingningensis. Next base: position 45,673 of record NZ_JBDJPF010000047.1, on the reverse strand, counting down.
GCCGCCCCGCTCCGTCTCGATGGCACAGACCCGCAGGTCGTACCAGCCCTCGGGGGTCTCCAGACGGTCGTCACCGAAGATATGGCAGGGGATGGCGAGCTCGAGGATGGGCATTCCGGGGGTGGCCGCAACGGCGATGGAGGGCATGGCAGTAATGTACCGGGTGTTGTCACTCTTGCCACTCGTGGCCGGTCGTCGGGGCTCAGATGCTGAGGGACATGAAGACCCCTTCACCAACTCACCAGGGCAGCAGTGCGCCCACGGCGCCGGCGTCGACCCCCGACCCGCGCCGCTGGCTGGTGCTCGCCGTGGCGTCCGCCGCCCAGTTCCTCGCCGTGCTCGACGCGATAGCCGTCAACATCGCCTTCCCGGTGATCGGCCGGGATTTCAGCTCGGCGTCCACCGCCGAACTGTCCTGGGTGCTCAACGCCTATACGGTCGTGCTGGCCGCGCTGCTGATCCCGGCGGGCCGGGTGGCCGACGAGACCGGCCGCCGCCGTTCGTTCCTCCTCGGCCTCGGCCTGTTCGGCCTGGCCTCGGTCGGCTGTGCCGCCGCACCCGGCCTGGAATGGCTGATCGCCGCGCGGGTGCTGCAGGGCGTGGGCGCGGCCGTGCTGGTGCCCACTTCGCTCTCCCTGGCGCTGCCCGCCTTCCCGGCCCGTGAACGCGCCACGGCCGTCGGCATCTGGACCGCGGTCAGCGCGGTGGCGGCCGGTTCCGGACCGGTGTTCGGCGGGCTGCTCGCCGCCTCCGACTGGCGTTTGATCTTCCTGATCAATGTCCCGGTGGTGGCGGTCGCCATACCGGCGGGCCTGCGCCTGCTGCCGCGCGCCGCGCGCGGTGCCCGGCACGGCCTCGACCTCACCGGGACCGCCCTGGTGTTCGCCGCCATCGGCTGCTTGGTGACCGCCTTCTCGGAGGCGGAGGACTGGGGTGCCGCCGCGCCCGGCACCCTGGGCCTGCTCGCTGCCGGAGCCCTCGCCGCCGTGCTGTGCGCGCTGCATGTCCGCCGCGCCGCGGAGCCCGTGGTGCACCCCGAGCTGTTCCGCACCCGTGGCTTCACCCCGGCGGCCGTCGGGCTGCTCAGCTACTTCCTGGGCTTCGCGGCCATGACGCTGTCGGCCACCGAACTGTTCACCGCGGTGTGGGGATACTCGATCCAGCGCGCGGGCCTGGCCATCGCGCCCTGGCCCGGGACGGTGCTGCTGGTCTCGGTCCTGTCCGGCCGTCTGGTGCGCACCCTGGGCGAGCGAGCCGCCGCGGTGGTGGGCGCCGCGGCCTTCGCGGCCGCCCCGCTGTGGTGGCTGCTCGCCGCGGGCGGCCGGTCGCACTATGCGACGGACTTCCTGCCCGGCCTGATATGCGCCGGAATCGGCACCGGGCTGTACCAGTCGGTGATGTTCGCCGCGGCCGGACGGCTGCCCGAACACCGGATGTCCAGCGGCTCCGGCGTCCTGATGGTCTCGCGACAGGGCGGCACCGCCCTCGGAGTGGCGGTCCTGGTCGCCCTGGGCGGCGGAGCACACCATCCCGCACTGGGCTCGCTGCGCCATGGCTGGCTGTTCGCGGTCATCACCTCCGCGCTCGCCCTGCTGGCCGCACTGACCTTTGGCCGTGGCACTCGGGGTGTTCACGACTGATCCAGGTGAGGATGGGGGGATGGGATTTCATGTCGACTCCGAGGCCGGGCGGCTGCGCCGCGTCATCCTGCACCGCCCGGACCTGGAACTGAAACGGCTCACCCCCTCCAACAAGGACGCTCTCCTCTTCGACGATGTGCTCTGGGTGCGCCGCGCCCGCGCCGAGCACGACGGCTTCGCGGACGTGCTGCGCGAGCGCGGCGTCACCGTGCACCTCTTCCAGGACCTGCTGGAGGAGAGCCTGGCGCGGCCGGCCGCGCGCTCGCTGGTGCTGGACCGGGTCTTCCACGAGCGGGAGTACGGGCCGCTCGCCACCGGCCATCTGCGTGCCGCGTTCGACGCGATGCCCGCATCGGAGCTCACCTCCTGGCTGGTCGGCGGAATGACCAAGCGGGAGTTCCTGGAGCGGCACGCCGAGCCGGTCTCGGTCCGCTTCCATGTGATGGACCTCGACGACTTTCTGCTCAACCCGCTGCCCAACCACCTCTTCACCCGCGACACCTCGGCCTGGATATACGACGGAGTGTGCGTCAACGCGATGCGCTGGCCCGCCCGTTGGCACGAGACCGTGCACTACGAGGCCGTCTACCGGCACCACCCCCTGTTCGCCGGCGGTGACTTCCACATCTGGTCCGAGGGACAGGCCGCCTATCCGTCCACCATCGAGGGCGGTGATGTGCTGGTCATCGGCCGGGGCGCGGTACTGATCGGGATGAGCGAGCGGACCACCCCACAGGCCGTGGAGATGCTCGCGCACCGGCTCTTCGCCGCCGGTTCGGCCCACACCATCGTGGCGCTGGACATGCCCAAGGGCCGGGCCTTTATGCACCTGGACACCGTGATGACGATGGTGGACGGCGACACCTTCACCCAGTACGCCGGGCTGGGCATGCTCCGCTCGTACACCATCGAACCCGGCGTCGGCGGACGGGAGCTGAAGGTGACCGATCATCCGCCGGAGCATATGCACCGGGCGATCGCCGCGGCCCTGGGCCTGGATGCCATCCGGGTGCTGACCGCCCGCCAGGACGTACATGCGGCGGAGCGCGAGCAGTGGGACGACGGCTGCAATGTGCTGGCCATAGAGCCGGGTGTGGTGGTGGCCTATGAGCGCAACGCGACCACCAACACCCATCTGCGCAGGCATGGGATCGAGGTCATCACCATCCCGGGCAGCGAACTGGGGCGAGGCCGGGGCGGACCCCGCTGTATGAGCTGCCCGGTGGAACGGGATGCGGTCGACAGCATCGATGCATAATAATGTTGCTAGCTGCATATGATTACGAGGAGTTCAGTCGCATGGCCACAGACCGTCTCAAGGGCCACCACCTGCTCAAGGGCCGCCACCTCCGCAAGGAAACGGACCTCACCGCCGAGGAGTTCCGCGGCCTGGTAGAGCTGGCGGCCGAACTCAAGGCCGCCAAGCTCGCGGGCGAGGAACAGCCCCGGCTCCAGGGCCGGCACATCGCCCTGGTCTTCGAGAAGACCTCGACCCGCACCCGCTGCGCCTTCGAGGTCGCCGCCGCCGACCAGGGGGCGCGCACCACCTACCTCGACCCCGCGGGATCGCAGGTGGGGCACAAGGAATCGGTCAAGGACACCGCACGGGTGCTCGGCCGGATGTTTGACGCCATCCAGTACCGCGGCCATGGCCAGGAGATCGTGGAGGAGTTGGCCGAGTACGCCGGCGTCCCCGTCTTCAACGGCCTCAGCGACGAGTGGCACCCGACCCAGATGCTCGCCGATGTGCTCACCATGACCGAGCACAGCGCCAAGTCCCTGGAGCGCATCGCCTTCGCCTACCTCGGCGACGCCCGCTACAACATGGGCAACTCCTACCTGGTCACCGGCGCTCTCCTCGGCATGGACGTAAGGATCGTGGCCCCCGAGGAGCTGTGGCCCGCGCCCGCGGTGGTGGACCAGGCCCGGCGCCTCGCCCTGGCCGGCGGGGCGCGGATCACCCTCACCGCGGACGTCGCGGAGGGCGTGCACGGCGCGGACTTCATCGCCACCGATGTCTGGGTGTCGATGGGGGAGCCCAAGGAGGTGTGGGACGCCCGGATCGCGCTGCTCTCGCCCTATGCCGTCACCATGGACGTGCTGCGTTCCACCGGCAACCCCGCCGTGAAGTTCCTGCACTGCCTGCCCGCCTTCCATGACCTCGGCACCACGGTCGCCCGGGAGATCCACGAGCGCCACGGCCGGACCTCGCTCGAGGTGACGGACGAGGTCTTCGAATCCGTGCACTCCGTCGTCTGGGACGAGGCGGAGAACCGGATGCACACCATCAAGGCCGTCCTGGTGGCCACGCTGGCCAGTTGAGACCGGTCCGGGCCAACGGGCCGGACCGGAGCCATTCTTATCGCGCCATCGTGACGGGAGTCACGAGACGGTGATAACTTCGCCGGGCAGGCACCACCCAGCTCCGGCTGAAGGAGGCCGTGCTCATGAGCCCGTTCACCGGCTCCGCGTCCACCACCGAGGAGTGGCGGCACCTGCGCCTGACCCTCGACTCCGGCGTGGCCACCGTCACCCTCGCCCGCCCCGGCAAGCTCAACGCCCTCACCTTCGGCGCCTATGCCGACCTGCGCGACCTGCTGCCCGAGCTGGCCCGCGACGGATCCGTACGGGCCCTGGTGCTGGGCGGCGAAGGGCGCGGATTCTGCTCCGGCGGCGATGTCGACGACATCATCGGCGCCACCCTGGGCATGGACACCGCCCGGCTCCTCGACTTCAACCGGATGACCGGACAGGTCGTCAGGGCCCTGCGCGAGTGCCCCTTCCCGGTGGTCGCCGCCGTGCACGGAATCGCGGCGGGCGCGGGCGCCGTCCTCGCGCTCGCCGCCGACTTCCGCATCGCCGACCCGACCACCCGCTTCGCCTTCCTCTTCACCAGGGTCGGCCTCTCCGGCGGCGACATGGGCGCCGCCTATCTGCTGCCCCGCGTCGTCGGCCTGGGGCATGCCACCCGGCTGCTGATGCTCGGCGAGACCGTACGCGCCGCCGAGGCCGAACGCATCGGCCTCATCAGCCAGTTGACCGAAGAGGGCGAGGTACCGGCCGCCGCCCAGGCCCTCGCCCGCCGGCTCGCCGACGGCCCCGCCCTCGCCCACGCCCAGACCAAGGCACTGCTCACCGCCGAGCTCGACATGCCCCTGGCCACCGCGATCGAACTGGACGCGGCCACCCAGGCCCTGCTGATGAACAGCGCCGACTACGCCGAATTCCACGCCGCCTTCACCGAACGGCGGCCGCCCGAGTGGCGGGGGCGGTGACCATGCGCGTCGCGGTCATCGGCGGCGGCCCCGGCGGCCTCTACGCCGCCGCACTGCTGAAACGTCTCGCCCCGGAGCGGGAGATCACCCTCTGGGAACGCAACGCCCCCGAGGACACCTTCGGCTTCGGCGTCGTCCTCTCCGACGAGACCCTCGGCGGCATCGAGAGCGCCGACCCCGACGTCCATGCCGCGCTGCAGCGCGAGTTCATCCGCTGGGACCACATCGACATCGCCCACCGCGGCCGGGTGCTGCGCTCCGGCGGCCATGGCTTCGCGGCCCTCGGCCGCCACCGGCTGCTGGAGATCCTGCACCGGCGCTGCCGCGAGCTCGGCGTCACCCTCCGGTTCCGCACCGAGGCACCGCCCGCCGCCGAACTGGCCCGCTCCCACGACCTGGTCATCGCCGCCGACGGCGTACACAGCCGCACCCGCGAAGCCCACCGAGCCCACTTCCGCCCCACCCTCACCACACACCGCTGCCGCTATGTCTGGCTCTCCGCCGACTTCGCCTTCGACGCCTTCCGCTTCGAGATCGCCGAGACCCCGCACGGCGTGATGCAACTCCACGGCTACCCCTACTCACCCACCGCCAGTACCGTCATCGTCGAGATGCACGAAGACGTCTGGCGACGGGCCGGACTCGAGCACTGCGACGAGGAGGAGACCCTCCGGCAGTGCGCCAAGTACTTCGCCGACGCCCTGGGCGGCAGCCCGCTGCGCTCCAACCGCTCCGCCTGGACCGCCTTCCGCACGGTCGTCAACGAACGCTGGTCGCACGGCCGTACGGTCCTGATCGGCGACGCCGCCCACACCGCCCACTTCTCCATAGGCTCCGGCACCAAGCTCGCCGTCGAGGACGCCCTCGCCCTCGCCACCCACCTGGACGGCGGCCACACCACGGCCGACGCACTGGCGGCCTACGAGGCCGAACGGCGCCCCCTGGTCGAGTCCACCCAGCGCGCCGCCCGGGCCAGCCTGGAGTGGTTCGAGAACCTCACCCTGCACACCGGCCGGCCCCCGTACCGCTTCGCCTTCAACCTCCTCACCCGCAGCCGCCGCGTCACCCATGACAACCTCCGGCTGCGCGACGCGGACTTCGTCGCCGCGGTCGAGGCCGAGGCGGGCGTACCACCCGGCACCCCACCGATGTTCACCCCCTTCCGGCTGCGCGGCCTGACCCTGCGCAACCGCGTCGTCGTCTCCCCGATGGACATGTACTCCGCCGTCGACGGCACCCCCGGCGACTTCCACCTGGTACACCTCGGCGCCCGGGCCCTCGGCGGCGCCGGACTGGTGCTGACCGAAATGGTCTGCGTCAGCCCCCGGGGCCGCATCACCCCCGGTTGCACCGGCCTGTACGCACCGGAGCACGAGGCGGCCTGGCGGCGCATCACCGGCTTCGTCCACACCCGGGCCCCCGGCACGGCCATCGGCGTCCAGCTGGGGCACTCCGGCCGCAAGGGCTCCACCCGCCTGATGTGGGACGGCATCGACCAGCCGCTCCCCGACGGGAACTGGCCGCTGGCGGCTCCGTCCGCACTGCCCTACCGCCCCGGCGTCAACCAGACCCCGCACGCCCTGACCACCCCCGAACTCGGCGGCATCCGCGAGGAGTTCACCCGGTCCGCGGAGGCGGCCGCGCGAGCCGGGTTCGACCTCCTCGAACTGCACTGCGCCCATGGCTATCTGCTCTCCTCCTTCCTCTCCCCGCTCACCAACCGGCGCGCCGACGCCTATGGCGGCGACCTCGCCGGCCGGCTGCGCTACCCCCTTGAGGTCTTCGACGCGGTGCGCGCCGTCTGGCCCGCCGAACGGCCCATGACCGTACGCATCTCCGCCACCGACTGGGCACCCGGCGGCACCACCGCACAGGACGCCGTCGCCATCGCCGGTGCCTTCGCCGAGCACGGCGCCGACGCGATCGACGTCTCCACCGGCCAGGTCGTGTCCGAGGAACGCCCCGCCTTCGGGCGCTCGTACCAGACGCCGTTCGCCGACCGGATCCGGCAACTGGTGGACGTGCCGGTGATCGCGGTGGGCGCCATCTCCTCCTGGGACGACGTCAATTCGCTGATCCTGGCCGGACGGGCCGACCTGTGCGCCCTCGCCCGGCCGCATCTCTACGACCCCAACTGGACCCTGCACGCCGCGGCCGACCAGGGCTATGCGGGGCCCGGCGCGCCCTGGCCGCCGCCCTACCGGGCAGGCAGCCGCAAGCCGCCGACCGGCCGCCGGGGGTAGCGGCCCTCAGGCGTACTCGTCCGCCGAACCCCCGTGCTGATCCTGGGGCCAGGCGATCCGGCAGTCGATGCAGGTGAGCCTCCACTGCATCTCCGCGGTGCCGGGATGCTTGGCCTTGGTCAGAATCACACCGATCCGCTGGCACTTGACGCACCGGACGGGGGGATTCGCCGGACGGTAGGGGCGGTAGGCGTCGGCGCTCATGCCGGGCAGTGTCCCACCGGACGCCGCTCCTTGAGGGCGAACCCCGGCTGACGCAGCACTACCCCAGCACCCCCGCCACAAACTCCGCACCCGCGTCCCACAACCGCCCGTGCAGCGCCGCGAAGACCCGGGCCGACCGCCCGCCCGGCCACTGCGCGGGCAACAGCGCCGCCGGGAGGCCCGGGTCGGCGTACGGCAACCGCCGCCAGGAGTCCAGCGCGAGCAGATAGTCACGGTAGGCGTCCTCCGACGGCACCGGCCGCCGCCGCGCCCAGCGGCGCAGCACGGGCTCGTGAACCTCGAGGAAGGCATGGTGCTGCCCGGCCAGGGCCGACAGGTCCCACCAGCGGGCCACCGCCTCGGCGGTCGGCTCGAACCCGAGGTGACGGCCCTTGAACAGGTCGACATACGCCGCCAGTCCGAGCCGTTCCAGGGTGTGCCGGGTCTCCTCGTGCACATGGGCCGGGGCGATCCACACCCCGGGCGCGGCCGTGCCGAAGCCCAGCCGGGCCAGCCGGGAGCGCAGCAAGTGGCGCTTGTGGCGCTCCTCTTCGGGGACCGAGAAGACGGCCAGCAGCCAGCCGTGCCCCGGCCGCGCGGTGGGACGGCCGTAGATCCGCCGGTCGCCGTCGTCCAGCAGCTGCCGCCCGGCCGCCGACAGCCCGTACCCGGCCGCGCCGCGCTCGGTACGGCCCGCGACCAGCAGGCCGCGGCGTTTGAGCCGGGAGACGGCCGACCGTACCGACGGCGAGTCCACGCCGGCCGCGCCCAACAGCCGGATCAGGGCCGCGATCGGCACCGGGTCGGCCGGGTGGCCGGTGCTCCCGCGTCCATACGCACCGTAGAAGGTGACGATGAGGGAACGGGGGGTGGGGGGCGGCTGCTGGTCAGTCACGAGGAAACTGTAAAGGGCCCGAACGCAGCCGGAAACGCTGGAGTTTGCCGGTGGGAGTGCGGGGCAGGGCCTCCACGAACTCGATCTTGCGAGGGCACTTATACGGAACGATCTCCTTTTTGGTGAATTCCCGGAGTTCCGTCACCGTCCGCTCGGTACGCGGCACGCCTTCCCGCAGCACCACATGGGCGACGACCACCGCACCGCGCTGCTCGTCCGGCTCTCCCACCACGGCCGCCTCGAGGACATCGGGATGGCGCAGCAGGGCCTCCTCCACCTCGGGCCCGGCGATGTTGTACCCGGCCGAGACGATCATGTCGTCCGCGCGGGCCACATAGCGGAAGTGGCCGTCCGCGTCGCGGATATAGGTGTCGCCGGTGAGGTTCCAGCCGTCCCGGACATACTCGCGCTGCCGTTCGTCCGCGAGATATTCGTCCGCGAGATAACGGCAGCCGATGGGTCCGCGCACGGCGAGCAACCCCGCCTCCCCGTCCGGGACTTGCCGTCCGCCGGGCCCCAGGATACGGGCTTCGAAGCCGGGCACCGGAAGGCCGGTGGTGCCGGGGCGGATGGCGTCGTCGGCGGCGGAGATGAAGATGTGCAGCAGCTCGGTCGCGCCGATGCCGTTGATGAGGCGGAGCCCGGTGCCGCGCCGCCAGGCGTGCCACAGGTCGGCGGGCAGATGCTCGCCCGCGGAGACGCACCGCCGCAGCGATGAGAGGTCGTACTCGTCCGTCCTGATCCGCTCCAGCATGTTCCGATAGGCCGTGGGCGCGGTGAACAGCACCGATATTCGGTGCCGTTGGATGTCGTCGAGCATCCCGCCGGGCCCCGCCCAGTCGGTGAGCACCGTCTGGGCTCCCACCCGCAGCGGGAAGACGACCAGGCCGCCGAGGCCGAAGGTGAAGCCGAGCGGCGGGCTGCCGCCGAAGACGTCGTCGGGGCGCGGGCGCAGCACCCGGGCCGAGAAGGTGTCGGCGATGGCGAGCACATCCCGGTGGAAGTGCATACAGCCCTTGGGGCGTCCGGTGGTTCCGGAGGTGAAGGCGATCAGGGCCACATCGTCGTCGGAGGTCTCCACGGCCGCGTAGGATGGCGGTTTTCCCGCCGAGAGCCGCAGCAGGTCATCGGGTGAATCCCCGCCGAACGGTGTCATCCGCAAGGATGGCACCGCCGCCTTGACGAGCTCCCCGGCCGACCGGGCGTCGCACAGCGCGTGCCGGATACGCGCCAGCCGGCAGATCGTCGCCAGCTCCTGGGAGCGCTGCGCGGCCAGTACGGTCACGGCCACCGCGCCCGCCTTCAGCACCGCCAGCCAACAGGCCGCCAGCCAGGGGGAGGTGGGGCCGCGCAGCAGCACCCGGTTGCCGGGGATCACTCCCAGGTCGTCGGTGAGGGTGTGCGCGATGCGGTCCACCCGGGCCCGGAGCTCGCCGTACGACCAGACGCCACCCGCGCCGTCCCGGAAGGCGGGCCGGTGCTCCGCGGTGTCCTTCAGCAGCTCCGCACCGCAGTTGAGCCGGCCCGGGTAGCGCGGCGCGCCGAGGTCGAAGCGGAGGTCCGGCCACTGTCCGGCGGGCGGCAGATGGTCCCGCGGGAAGGTGTCGACATGCGCCGAAGGCTTGAGATCCATGGCGGGATGTGCCCCTCGCGCTGAAAGGACAGGAAGGGAGGTACCGGGGGTCTTGTCAGCGGTGCGGATGTGCTGTCAGCGTAACGAGTTAGTGACGACAGTCAACAGAGCGCGATAGAAAGGACGCACGGTGCCCCCAGCGTTCGCCCTGGACCGGGAACAGCGGAACCGATGCGCCGAGCTGCGCGCACTGGCGGCCCGGCGGCTGCGCCCGCTGGCGGAGCGGGGCGTACCGGGCCGTGTCAACCGGCCACTGGTGGCCGCGCTGGCCGAACTCGGCCTGCTGGCCGGTGTGTTTCCGCCCAATGGCCCGGTACGGGCCATGGACCTCTGCCTGCTGCGCGAGTCACTCGCCCAGGAGTGCACCGAGGCCGAGACGGCCCTTGCCCTCCAGGGTCTCGGCGCCTACCCGGTCGTCCTGTCCGGCACCGAGGCCCAGCGGGCCCGTTGGCTGCCGGAGGCCGCGGCGGGGCGGGCGGTGGCCGCGTTCGCGCTGAGCGAGCCGGGGGCGGGCTCCGATGCGGCGGCGCTCGCACTGAGTGCCGAGCCGGACGGTGCGGGCTGGTCGCTCTCCGGCGAGAAGTGCTGGATCTCCAACGCCCCCGAGGCCGACTTCTACACGGTCTTCGCCCGCACCGGCCCCGCCCCCGGCGCTCGCGGGGTCACCGCCTTCCTGGTGCCGGGCGACCGCCCCGGTCTCACCGGCCGCCCGCTGGTCATGATCAGCCCCCACCCCATTGGCGAGTTGACCTTCAACGCCGTCCCGGTCGGCCCCGATGACGTCATCGGCGAGGTGGGCGAAGGATTCCGCGTAGCCATGCGCACCCTGAACCTCTTCCGCCCCAGCGTCGGTGCCTTCGCCGTCGGCATGGCCCGCGCCGCCCTGCGCTCCGCGCTCGCCCACGCGGGTGAACGCCGGGCGTTCGGCAGCCCGTTGAAGGACCTCCAGGCGGTCTCCCATCAACTCGCCGAGATGGCCACCCGCACCGAGGCGGCCGCCCTGCTGGTCTACGCGGCCGCCGCGGCCTATGACGCGGGGGAGCCCGGCATCGCGTCCCGCTCGGCGATGGCCAAGCTGTTCGCCACCGAGACGGCGCAGTATGTGGTGGACGCTGCCATACAGATCCACGGTGCCCGTGCCCTGGCCCACGGCCACCTCCTGGAACACCTCTACCGCGAGGTGCGGGCCCCGCGCATCTATGAGGGCGCGACGGAAGTGCAGCGCACCATCATCGCCAGGGAGCTGTACCGATGACCCGGCTGGAGCGGGTGAACCCCGCCGGGCTCGCGCCCGCGAAGGGGTTCAGCCATGCGGTGACCGCGGTGGGCGGGCGCCTGGTCTTTCTCGCCGGGCAGACCGCTCTGGACGGGGACGGCAAGGTCGTCGGGGACGGACTGCCGGAGCAGTTCGAGCGGGCGCTGGCGAATTTGCTGGCCGCGCTGCGAGCGGCGGGGGGTGAGCCGGGCCAGCTCGCGCGGGTCACCGTGTATGCGGTGGATGTGGCGGAGTATCGCGCCTGTGCCGCACAACTGGGTGCGGTGTGGAGGAGGTTGGCAGGGCGGGAGTATCCGGCGATGGCGGTGGTCGGGGTGGTGCGGCTGTGGGACGAGGAGGCGCTGGTGGAGCTGGACGGGGTGGCGGTGTTGCCGTGATGTTGGTGAGGGTCGCGCCGGACCAGCCGCCGGGCCCCATGGCCCGCTACCGCATGGCCGGGCCCGTATCGCCTTGACCGGTTGGCTCGGGTACAGTGTCGAAGCCGTCAGCGAAAAGCGACCGAGGAGGTGGGACCCATTACCGCAGTAGCAGGCCGGGTGCTCTCACCTCATATGTGTACGGTCCCTTCGAGGTAGGTGACCGCGAGAGCGCCCTTCGGCATCCCGAAAGGCTCTCATGTCGGTTTCATCATCAATTGCCCCGCTTTCCTTCTCCGCCGTTGTCACCAGGCTTCGGTCCTCCGGCTGTGTATTCGCCGAGGACGAGGCGCAGCTGCTCATATCCACGGCGCGGACACCTCACGATCTGCACGCCATGGTGGACCGGCGGGCCGTCGGCTTTCCGCTGGAACACGTCCTCGGCTGGGCGGAGTTCCACGGCCTGCGAATAGCCGTGGATCCCGGGGTCTTCGTACCCCGCCGCCGCACCGAATTCCTCGTCGGCCAGGCCGTTGCCCTCGCCCGCCCCCGGTCCACGGTCGTCGACCTGTGCTGCGGCTCGGGCGCGCTGGGTGCCGCGCTGGCCGCGGCCGTGGACCGGGTCGAGTTGTACGCCGCCGACATCGATCCCGCGGCGGTGCGGTGTGCCCGCCGCAATGTGGCTGCCGCCGGTGGCCGGGTGTATGAGGGCGATCTGTATGAGCCATTGCCCGGCGCGCTCCGCGGCAGCGTCGATGTTCTGCTGGCCAATGTGCCCTATGTCCCCACCGAGGAGATCGGGTTGCTGCCCCCGGAGGCGCGGATCCACGAGGCGCGGGTGGCGCTCGACGGTGGCGCGGACGGGCTCGGCGTCCTGCGGCGGGTGACCGCCGCGGCACCCCAATGGCTGGCGCCGGGCGGCCACTTGCTGTTCGAGACCAGTGAGCGCCAGCTGTCGCGCGCGGTCGAGATCGTCGCCGGCAGTGGCCTGACGCCCGGCGTGGCCGACTGCGACGAGCTGGACGCCACGGTGGTCATCGGCACCAGGGGGTGCGATCCGGTGGATTAGGGGGTGTCCGCCCCGATGGCCAGCAGGATCCGGCCGAAGGGCCGGTCCTCGATGAGGTGGTGCTGGGCCCGGGCCGCCTCGGCCAAGGGGTACTCGGCGGCGACGACGGGCTCGAACCGGCCCTCGGCCAGCCAGTCGAGCAGGGTCAGCCGGGCTGCGCGCACCACCTCCGGCGAGAACATATTGAACATATAGCCGTAGGCGCGCGCGTGCTTCCACATCAGGTGCCGCACATCGACCGTGCCCTGGGTGCCGCCCGCGTATCCGATGGCGACATAGCTGCCGCCGTGGGCGAGGCTCGAGATGGCATCGCCGAGCAGGGGCCCGGCGACCCCGTCCAGGACGACATCCACGCCCCGGCCTTCGGTCAGCCGTGCCACGCCGTCGTGGAGGGACTCCTTCGACAGGTCGATCACATTCTCAAAGCCCAGGGCGCGGGCTCGTTCCGCCTTCTCGGTCCGGCCGGCCGTGGAGATCACCGTCGACGCGCCCAGCTGGGCGGCGACTTGGGCGGCGCCCATGCCGATCGCACCGCCCACGGCCGGGGCGAGCACACTCTGCCCCGGCCGGAATCCGGCCAGTTCGGTCAGGGCGAGATACGCCGTGCTGTGCCCGGCGCCGGCGAACATCGCGGCCACCCGCCGGTCGCTTGCCCGGTCGGGCAGCGGCATCAGGTCCTGGGCGTACTCGGCGACATACTCCCGCCAGGTGCCGTCCGAACTCAGGCCGCGCCCCGGCGCGGTGACCAACACCCGGGTTCCGCTGGGCAGTCCGGAGGTACCCGGATCGACCACCGAGCCCACGGCGGCCCCACCGGGAATGATCGGCAGCGGCTTCTGCAGCGAGGGGTCCATGAGGCCCATGCGAATGGTGTTGTCCAAGGGGCTCACCGTGCCATAGGTGATCCGGACCAGAGCCTGGCCGTCCTCGAGTTCGGGCAGCGGCAGCTCGACCAGCTGGAGTTTCTCGTAGCCGCCGTGCTCGCGGTACTGGATCCCGTGCATCACATCTCGACCTTCAACTAGAGCGAACAATATTTGTTACATCAAGGGCCGTGAAAAGCGCGCCCGCCGTGGCAGCCGGCCGTCACCGAGGCCGCGTGGTCAGCGTCTCGCGCAGGACATCGCCGATCGATGTCTCGCCGAGTGCACGCCGGGCGGCGTCCTCCACCCCTCCATAGACCTGTTCCAGGGCGGGCCGGATGCCCGCGCCGACCGGGCAGCGCTGGTTGGGCTCGCCGCGGTGCAGGGCGAACAGGGGCTCGCCCTCCACCGCCCGGTAGACCTCGAGCAGGGTGACCGCATCGGGCTCGCGGATCAGCCGCCAGCCGGCCCCGGCCCCGTGCCGGACCTCGACCAGCCCGGCCCTGCGCAGCTCGCCCAGGCAGCGCCGGATCACCACCGGGTTGGTGTTGACGCTGTCGGCGATCTGCTCCGAGGTCACCACCTCCCGGCCCTGGCCCTGCACCAGGGCCATCCAGGTCAGTACGTGCACGGCAATGGTGAGCCTGCTGTTCGCGGCCATCAGTTCCTGCCCTTCCTGGGTGTAACAGTCTTTGTTGCATCCAGGTGGATGTCAAGGCGTGGTCCCGGCGGTCGTCACCCTACTTGACGACCGGCTAGCTAGGGCTTCATGATGGAGATCAACTGGCCGTTCCGCATGGCGGAGTCGAGGTCGCACTTTTCCTTAACAGCCCTTACACCAACAGTCCGTACATCCATGGGAGGCGTGCTCGGCATGACAAAACTCGCTGGGAAGACCGCACTTGTCACCGGCGGCAGCAGGGGTATTGGCCGGGCGATAGCCAAGCGCCTCGGGCAGGACGGCGCCCGGGTCGCCGTCCATTACGGCAGCAATGAGGCGGCGGCGAAGGAGACCGTCTCCGCGATCGAGGCAGCCGGTGGACAGGCCTTCGCGATACGGGCCGAGCTGGGTGTGCCGGGAGACGCCGAATCGCTGTGGGCCGCATTCGACGCGCAGGCCGACGGGCTGGACATCCTGGTCAACAATGCGGGGATCCTCGGGGATCAGACCGAAATCCAGGACGTGACCCGGGAGAACTTCGAGCGGGTCTTCGCGGTCAACACCCGGGCCCCGTTCTTCATCACCGCGCTCGGTCTGGAACGGCTGCGGGACGGTGGCCGGATCGTCAATGTCTCCACCATCCTGACGCAGGGTGCCGCCGCGCCCCACGTGATCAACTACGCCATGTCCAAGGGGGCGGTCGACGTCCTCACCAAGACGCTGGCCAAGCAGCTGGGCCCGCGCGGCATCACGGTCAACACCGTGGCGCCAGGGGTCATCGAGACCGATATGCACGAGGGCCGGCTGGTCGGCGAGGCCCGGAAGTGGGTGGACGCGCAGACCGCGATGGGCCGCATCGGCGAGACCGGGGAGATCGCCGATGTGGTGGCCTTCCTGGCCGGCGAGGACAGCCGTTGGGTGACCGGACAGTGGCTCGACGCCTCGGGCGGAACCCTGCTGTAGACGGACGGGAGAGCCGTCGGCGCTCCAGGGCGTGCGGTGCAACGTCCAGTACAGCCGTTGCACAACTTCTCGATCGGCGTACGACAGATTTAGGTCAACCGCATAGCGATGCCGAAGCCGGGACTGATTGGCTGTGAACCCCCTGCACATACAGCGTCAACTGGGGAACCCTCACGGACTTCAGACAGGTAGGTAGGCTCGATATGGTTTCGCGACGCGGCTTTCTGGGTTCCGCAGCCGCAGTGGCAGGTGCTGCCACTGCGGGCCTGTCCGGCATGGCATCCGTGGCTCACGCCGAGACACTGCCGGAAAATGTGCCGGCTGCTCCCGAGGTGATCGTCCGCCCCGGTGACGCACGATACGCCGCGCTGGCCGAGCGCGGCTACAACAAGCGTTTTTCCTCCACCGCCGACGAGATATGGCTGGTGCACAACGCCGAGCAGGTGGAGAAGGCGTTGAATCAGGCCGTCCGCAACAATCAGCGGATCACCGTGCGCAGCGGCGGGCACTGCTTCGAGGGCCTGGTCGACGACCCGCAGATTCGTCTGCTGGTCGACACCTCGGAAATGCGACGCGTCCATTTCGACTCCAGGATGGATGCGTTCGCCGTCGAGCCCGGGGCGCGGCTGGGCGAGGTCTACCGCGCGCTGTACGAGGGCTGGGGAGTCACGTTGCCCGCCGGCGTCTGCCCGGAGGTCGGCGTCGCGGGGCATGTCGCCGGCGGCGGCTATGGGCCGCTGTCACGTCGCTTCGGTCTCTCGGTCGACCACCTGTATGCGGTGGAAGTGGTCGTGGCGGGCCGCGAGGGCAAGGCGCGGACCATAGTGGCCACCCGCAGGGAGAACGACCCGCACCATGACCTGTGGTGGGCCCACACCGGCGGTGGCGGCGGCCAGTTCGGCATCGTGACCAAGTACTGGTTCCGGACGCCCGGGACCAAGGGAAGCCCCTCGGAGCTGCTGCCGAAGCCCCCGGCGCGCTGGCGGAAGTCCGTGGTGAGCTGGTCCTGGAAGGGAATGACCGAGGCCAACTTCACCCGGCTGGTGATGAACCACAGCGCCTTCCACGCGGCCAACAGCGGGCCCGATTCGCCCTATGCCGTGATGCACAGCTCGCTGCTCCTCTTTGGGTTCTACGACGGGGACATCCAGCTGGAGATCAGGATGGACGGGGGCCTGCCCGATACCCAGCGCCTGCATGACGACTACATTCGTGCGGTCTCGGCCGGGGTCACCGTCCAGCCGAAGACCGACACCAAGGACTCGGCCTGGATCGATGCCGTCCTGGAGCCCTCGATCCCGCCCGGCAAGTACAACCGCCACAAGTCCATGGGCGGTTATATGCGCAAGCCGTTCAACGCGGACCAGATCGGCGCGTTGTACCGGAGCCTGACCGACCCGGAGCACACGGGCGGGGCCCTGGTCTATCTGGCCGCCTATGGCTGCAAGATCAATACGGTCTCGCCGACGGCGACCGCGGTGGCGCAGCGGGATTCCATCATCAAGCTCTGGTACTCGACCAACTGGGCGGACAAGGCACAGGACGAGGCGGAGGTGAACTGGATCCGCAAGCTGCACGGCTCCGTTCACGCCGGCACCGGCGGATTCCCGGTGCCCAACGACCAGCAGGACGGCTGCTACATCAACTACCCCGACATCGACATCAGGGATCCCAGGTTCAACGTCTCCGGAGTGCCCTGGTACACGCTCCTCTACAAGGAGAACTACCCCAGGCTGCAGCGGGTCAAGACCACTTACGACCCGCGCAATGTCTTCCGGCACACCCTGTCCATCGACCCGTCCTGACGGGCACGGCGTCAGGCGCGTCCGCGTCCATGGTCGTGAGGCATGCCGTGTACGCGATTGTGTGTACACTTCGTTTATGGATGACGCCGTGACCGTCCGTGAAGCCCGTGCGCATTTTGCGGACCACATCAACCATGCCGAGCAGGGCACCCCAACTGTGATCACTCGCAACGGGGTGCCTGTTGCCGCACTGGTGCCGATCGCGGACTTCGATGCCCTGGAAGAAGCCGCCGATGAGCTGCTTGCTCGGGAGGCCGAAGCTGTCCTCGCGGAGAGTGGTCCGACCGTGACCATGGCCCAGCTGCTGGCCGATTTGTTCAGCGAGAAGGGCGCTCGGGGCGGGGAAGCTGCGTGAAGTACGCCTTTCGCTTCACCGCCGCCGCACAGCGGCAGCTGCGCGCCATCGACCGGCCGGGTGCCATGCGGATTCTGACCGCGCTGACCGCACTCGGCGACGACCCTTATCGTGATGACGCCGATGTCAAGAAGCTCACCGGCCCCTCCGAGTTGTACCGGTTGAGGGTCGGGAGTTATCGCGTCGCTTATCAGGTCAACGATGGAGAGCTGCTCATTCTCGTGGTCAAGGTCGGTGATCGCCGTGACGTCTACCGCAACCTCTGAGGGCGAAAGAGCCGCACTCAGATGTCCCGGATCTCCTGCACAACCGTGCTGACTAGGCATAACGCCCTCTTTGAGTGATCATCTTGCACGAATCCTGCACATGCTGAGGGTTTGAGCTGTCTAGCATGTGCAGCACGGCCGGTGTGGGTGGTCGAAATGAGGCGATCTGTCCCCATGGTGTCGAGGCCGCTCGGAGATCACGGAACGTGACCGTGGGATGCCGACGAAATCCGTGCTCACGCGGCCACTGTGTAGGCGCTGCGGACGGCCTGACGGACCTTCGAGCCTGCACCGACGACGCGGTGAACGTACTTCCGCAGGGTGAACGCGGGGTCGGCGTGGCCGAGCCGGTCGGCGAGAGTGTAGATGTCCACGCCGCCGGCGATCATCATCGAGGCGTACAGGTGCCGGAGGGCGTGCATGCCCTTGTCCCGGGACTTCTCCCACTGGCGCTTGCCCTTCGTCTCCTCCTCGACATCCAGAGGCTTGATCAGCCCGACGGCCGCCAATGCGGGCTTCCACCGGTAGCTGTTGAACCAGTTCGACTGGATCGCGGTCTTCTCACGGGTGTAGAAGATCAGCCGGAACGTCCTCGGTTCGCCGTCCTTCGCGCCCCACGGCCGCGTGACCTCAACGGGTGGGTACTTGGCCATGTGCTCGCGCAAGGCCCGCGCGACGTCTTCGGGAAGTTCCACCCATCGATCCTTTGGGTTCTCCTCGTCGGCGCCCTTGGGGAGGTCGTAGACCAGGAACGAGCCGTCGTGAACGACCTGACGCTGAATGTGGACCATCGGCCCGTCGGGGTGGTCCCAGTCGATGTCATCGGGGGAGAGTCCGAAGATCTCGCCCTGTCGTAGTCCGAGCCCCCGACCGCAGTCGACCAGGGCTCGGTACCGGTCGGGAAGTTCGGCGCGGATCTTCTCTGTGTCCTCCCACGTCAGCGTCAACTGTGCTCGGCCGCCGTCGTTGCGCTTGGGCCGGACTCGCTGAACGGACTGGAGCAGGCACGGGTTTTTGTGAATCATGCCGTCGTCCACGGCCAGGTCGAAGACGCGCTGGAGGGAGTTGAAGACCATCCTCAGCGTGGAGTCTTCCAGGTGCTGACGTCGGTCCTGAAGCCAGCTGATCAGGGCCGATGCAGTCACGTCCTTCACCCGCAGTCTTCCGAGCGCGGTGGGCACGATGTGGAGCCGTACGCGTTCCTCGTATCGGCGCTCGGTGCGCGAATTCTCGAAGTGCTGGCCGGCGAACCACGCGTTGGCCAACTCTCCGAGGCGCACCTCACCGGCTCGGGGGTTGAGGTAGGTCCCGTCACCCACCCCCGCCCGCATCTTGTTCTCGTGCTTCTTGGCGTCGGTCTCCCTCGCGAACAGCTCCGTCTGCTGCACGCCCTCCGGGTCGCGCCAACGTGCCTGCCACCGCTTCCCGACCCCGTGATCCTTCGACGGCACCTTGCCGTGTTGCTTACACACCTCCTCTTCGGGCTTCGGACGCGACTTGTGCCAGCGGTCGTACGGCAAGTGGACTCCTCAACTTCGGGCGGGCTTGATGCTATTAGCGAGAGATAGGGTGATTCGCCCGCCATATGAGCGAATGAAAAATAGATCCCTTGTAGGGAAAAATGCCGCTCTCTACCGTCGGCTGAGGCCAGGAGCCATCAGCACATGAGGGGAGAAGCCGTGGCGGTGAAGAAGCCGGGCGGCGGCGGGACTCCGCGCGCCAAGGCGACGGCGGAGGAGGTAGCAGCGTACCTGCGGGTGGACGTCGCGACGCTCTACAAGTGGCGTTATGCCGGGACCGGCCCGCAGGGTGTCCGCGTCGGCAAGTACCTCCGCTACGACTGGGAGGACGTCGAAGCGTGGTGGGACGAGCAGAAGACTCAGTAGGTCGTGTAAGGGGACGGCGTTCCTTCGAGAGCCGAAGTTGCTCTATTCGGGTGGTTTACAGCCCCTTACCGTTGCGGCGACTGGGATGTGCCAGTGCTCGCCGAGTTGGAAGCGCCAGGTATAACGCCCAAAAAATCGCCCATGGTTGATTGGTCGTGGTTCATTCGCACCGACTGAAACCGGAGCTCCACGATGCCCACATTTGACCCGGCCCGCCTTACCGCTGCCCGTATCCGCGCCGGGATGAGCCAGCCTCAACTCGCCCAGATCATCAGGAAGTCGCCGACCACGGTCAACGTGTACGAGAACGGCAAGGCCACACCGCCGCCCTATGTCGTCGGGCAGATCGCGCAGTTTCTCGGCGTCCATGCCGCTGATCTCTACGAGCCCGACCCGGACGACCCGGTACTCCGTGCGCTCGCGGAATTCGACGAGCGCGGGCGCGTCACTGCCTGATCCCTCAGAAATGCCGAAGCCCCGGCCGGCACCGGGGCGAAGGCAGAAAGGTTTCCTATGTCTTCACTCATTATGCGCCAGGATATCCGCACCATCGAAATTTCCGACTCGGAAGTGCTTGACTGGTATCGCAATTATGCATCTTCGTACGCACGTGCAGAGGTCCGGAAATATGCCTGCACAACGAAGTGCGACCCCGGCCGCTTCCTGTACCGCGATGTCCTGCGTCAACGCGAGTTCGCTGAAGTGCTCCTGCGTGTGCGCGGCCGGGGGCCCGTTTACCACCTGGGGCGGATGGTCCGCGAGGGCGTCTGTGTAGATATCGAAAAGAATACCGGTGCCGTGGTCCGCGACAGTTGGATCGGCGCCCGCTCGTACGTGAAATCCCTGGCCAAATTCCCGCTGGACGAGTGGGTTCCTACGCATCGCTACCATGACGGATTCCACCGCCCGACTGACTGACCTACACATATGCCGAAGCCCCGGCGGGCGACGACCGGGGCGAAGGCGAAAGGAAAGACAGAAATGGCAGATTCCAACTCCCTTCCCAGTGTGCCTCTTGATACTGCCTCGGCGGTAATCGACACGCTGACCCCCGCACAGCTCGTAGCGCGGCTGACGGCCCGTCCGGGGCCTCTCCTGGTCCTCGACGAGCGCATGGTGCCCCTACTTCGTCCTATCGCCCTGGAGGGGCGCCTGGTTGCCGTGCAGCGCCTCGCTTTCGCCCCCGGACGGCGGGTGCGTATCGGCCTGCGCCTGCGGGGGCTTGATGGCGCCGGGGAAGTGGAGGAGCTCGGGGTGTTCGGCGCACATCTGGCGCATCACGTGCGTCAGTTCAGATCACTGCCCGCTGGGGCCTGGAGCATCGGCAGCTTCCAGCGAATGCGGGGGCATGGGCACCAATGGAGCCCCCTGCCGCACAAGTTCCCGGGACGGATGTCCCCCGGCATGGCGAAGGCCCCCGGGTGACAAGTCCAGGAGCCTTCTAATACCGCACAGAACAACGAGGACAGGCGAGGAGAGCTCTGTCTTACACCGATTACCAACAACGTAAGGATTCTAATCCATGCATTTTCGCCAGAAAAGCAACAACTCTCATGACGCGGCGGCCGGCTGGAGCGGCGTTGCCCCGGCGCTCCGCAAAGCGGGATACGGCCAGCGCGGAGAAGTCAATGTCTACGACCAGCACAAGCCCCCTCTTGCCCTGCGCAACTTCGTCACCATCCTGAAATCCGAGGGCCTGGAGGTGCGCGAGGGCTGGAGCGGCGGCTACCGCGCCCAGTGCCCCGGCTCCTCCCACTACCGCTCGGATTCCGGGCTCAACCTGTCGGTGGGGTACGCCTCCTACGCCGACGGCGGCCGTGTCCTGGTGTGCTGCCACTCCCACGGCTGCCCCGAGGCGGAAATCCTCGAAGCCCTGGAGCTCGACGCGTCCGACCTGTACGACAGAGGGAAGCGGGGGCGGTCGTGAGCGAGGCGGAAGAAACATGTTCTCCGGACGCCCTGGACGTCCTGGACGGGTCTGAAGTAGTGACCATCTCTTTTGTCGTTTCACTCGACGGGTGGGGCGCCCCGGTCGCGGTGTACGAGGCCGTAGCGATCGAGGACGGGACTCCTCTGCGCAAATGCCGCTTCGAGCGTCACGCCCGCCTGGTCAAAGGCCAGCCCCGGCCGGTGAAGAACGAGAAGACGTTCCGCTGGTACCGGTGGGGCCAGCGGGAGCACGACACTGCCCTCGTGAAGAAGCACCGCACCAGGACGGAGAACGCGCTTCTCAACGGCAAGGAACCGCCGGGCCCGCTGCCGGACCTGGGCATGGAGTGGCTGGAGGGTCTGGCCGGTCTGACGCCCACGACGTATCACGGTGACGAGGCCCGCGCCGTCGCGGCAGCAGGTGGGGAGATCGGCATCGCCGAGGGCGAGAAGACCGCCGACGCCGTGACCGGGTACTCCGGCCGCGTCTGCATCTCCAGCCATCACGGAGGAAACAGCGGCATTCCCGATGATCTGATCGACTGTGTGCGCGGGGCCTCGGCCGTCCGCGTCTACACCGACAACGATGAGACCGGCCGGCGCTTCGGAGAAGAACTCCGTTTCGCTCTGCGCCCCCTTGTCAGCAAGGTCATCATCCTGCGTACGTCCTTGGATCAGGAGCACGCCGACGCCGCCGACCACTTCGAGGCCGGACTCACCGAGGCAGAGTTCGTTGAGGTCCCCGACATTGATGGCGCCGCGATCCTCGACCGTGTGGAAGCATTCGGCAAACGCTTCTGCGTTCTGCCTGATGACCGCTATTTCGTCGCCCTGACCCTCTGGACCGCAGCCACCTACATTCAGACCGTCATCAACTGGTTCCCGCGCCTCGCGGTCAGCGCGCCTGAGTCCGCATGCGGCAAGACCCGCGTATTCGACGTGTTCAGCGAACTGAGCTATGAGCCCGAGAAGATGTTCAACCCGAGTCCGGCCGCCCTCGATCGCGGCCTCGCCGCGCAGGCCGATGATCCCGGAAGCACGTTCATTGATGAGATCGACACTATCTATGGGCGACGGAAGATCAGTGACAAAGCGGAAGAAGTCCGGGCCGTAGTCGACTCTGGATTTTACCGCTACAGCGGTGGCCGAGCCGTCTGCATCAAGGACTCGGACGGCAACTGGGTCCGTGACAAGCTTCCCGTGTTCGGCATGCTCGCCGTCGCCGGTATCGGTACCCCGCCCGAGACGATCCTCAGCCGCTCCATCGTCGTCACCCTGCGCCGCGCAGCCCCCGGCGAGCACTTCGAGGACTGGGACATCGACGTCCACGGCGAAGAAGCCCACAACATCCGCGACGACCTTTTCATGTGGCTGGTGCCCCGCCGCGAATCCCTGCGCGGCGTACGAGCGGACAGTCCTCTCAAGAGCCGCCCTCGCGACATCTGGAAGGCCCTCCTTGTCATCGCCGACGAGGCTGGCGGAGACTGGCCCCGGCGTGCCCGGGAAGCGGCCGTGTGGCTCACTGAACGGCAACACGCACTCCAGCAGCAGGGGAGCGATAGCTACATCCTTCTCTCCGCCTGCCGGGAAGCGTTCGATCATGAGGCCGCCGGAAAGCCGTTCATCCCCACAGAACGCCTTCTCGACTATCTCAACTACATGCCCGAATCCCCATGGGCGCGCTGGGACCGTGGCGACGGTCTGAGTGCTGCTGTTCTTGCGCGGATGCTGCGTCCCTTCGATATCCAGCCTGCCCACAGCAGCGATAGGACACAACGCGGCTATTACCGAGCGGACTTCTCGGACGCATGGAAGCGCTATTGCGACGTCGACAGTGAGATGCAAAACGACACCCCTCTCCCCTCCGACCCGTCCAGGACGTCCAGGGCGTCCGGAGAAGAAGTTTCTCCGGTGCCCGGCTACGGCCGGCGGGGGAAGCTCGGAGTCCCAGCGGCGGCACCGGAGGCGGCACCGGAGGCGCCTGCTCCCGAGCGCGGTACCCGCGAGGACGCCCAGCGGCTCTACGACAGGGGGTTGTCCGTCGACGCGACCGCGAAGGCCATCAACCGGTCGCAGAGCTGGACGCACAAGCACCTTGACCGCACGAAGATGCGCCCGCGCGGGAGGCCCCGCAAGGAGGTCGAGAAGGCGGTATGAGGACGCGCCGTCGCCGCTCGGGGGTGTCGAGCCGCTGCTGTCGCTACCGCGTCGTCCGGCGGCTGTACGACCCCGAGGGCTACGTCTTCGTCTACCGCGTGCACGAGGCCCGCTATCCCCGCTGGGGCCCTGGAGGGAGGGGAGGCTGAGGGAGCCTCAGAGCGCTGTACAGAGGCGCTAGAAGAGCGCCAGGGGCTCGCCCCCGGGCTCCTCGGGGAGCGGGAGCTGTACGGCCCCAGCGGGGCACAGGAGGGCGGCGTCGAGCTCGACGCGCCGCAGGGAGGCCGAGCAGGAGACGAGCGTGCCCTGGAAGTCGCGGTGCATCTGCGGGTGGTCGTGGCGGCTCAGGCGGTAGAGGCCGACGCCGGCGGGGGTCGCGGCGACTTCCCGGCCGCAGCCGGGGCACGGGACGCGGGGGTACGTCATGGAGCCAGGATCGCGCACGCCGCTGACAGCGTCAGTCCGTCCGGATGTGCCCTGCTAGAGAAGCTGCTCAGTGCCGCACCCTGGGCAGAAAATCTTGGTGAGGGTGCAGTCGTTCCCGCATGGCGACCAGTCCCGGCAGCGGTGGCACTCCTGGCCGTTCCGCTCCTGCTGGGCGATGCTCCAGCATGTATTGCAGAACCATGCACCATCGCTGTTCTGCAAGGCTCGTTGCACGGTGTTCCATGCGAAGTGAAAGGCGCCTCGGACCCGGTATCCGCCCCACGTCGTTCGGGACTCTTGACCGTGCAGGATGTGCCGCTCGTAGTCACCGGTCACTCTGGCAGTTAGTTCGATCTCGCGTCGCCGGCCAGCCAGGGCCTCCTCCAGATCAGCGGCCTTGACCATCCACTGCCGACCGATCTTGACAGCGGGGATGCTCTTCCCGCCCGCGATGGAGACCTTCCCATCACGGTGCGCCTCTTTGCGGTACCGCTCGTACGTGATCAACCAGTTCGGGACCGCTCGCTGATAGCGCTCGACCGCTTCGGCGAGGGTGATGTACTCCCCGGCCACAGGACCTCCAGTGCGCTGGTGCTGCTCAAGTCCCGCACTGTAGCGGGCAGGAGGAGCCCGTACGGCTGGCTCGGTAGGGGATGGCGCACCGGCCGCCGTGTACTGACGCGGCTCTGAAAAGAGAAAGGGCGCCGGCCCGCTCTTCGCGAGGAAGAGAGTTGGTACGCCAGCGCCCCAAGGAAATTCAGTGCGACACTGAGGGTTTCCCTGCCGGGAGATTAGCACGTAGGCTCGTGCATGCCCTGGCACTGCCCCGGCCGGCGACACTGCCTCTATCCGCGCAAGGCTTTTGTGTGTGGACGATCAGGGGCACAGGCCGGAGAATTCAGACATTAAGGGTGGGGGCACCTTATTCAGGCATCCCACGCCGAATAGGCACGCCCTGGACATCCTTTGAGCGTCAAGCGAATTCCTTGAATTTCTCAAATCCTGGGACGTGGCATTTACCACGCCCCTTTTCCTGTTTTCGATCCTAGCGCTCTGCTATTCTCGGGCCCTTTTCGATAAAATGGAGCCCTGCCCATTCGGGCGCGTCGGTTTGGTACCCGGCGCCAGTGCGACATTCGGCGATAGGGGTTTCTCGAAAATGGTAAAAACTCCCGGGGAGAGCTATGCTCAAAATCAGGACGGTCGCGAAGTCTTGGAGAGCGCGGACGGGCGCTTGCGCTTTACTCTGTGCACGGTGCCTGATGACGCGCGCCCGGACATAGCCGAGGCGTACACCAAGCAGCGCGCAAAGCTCGTTGCGGAAGTAGAGAAGCAGGAAAAGGGCGCCCCGAAATTCCGGCCGTCTACGGCTCACCGCGCCCGGAAAATGCGGCTCCCGAAATCAGCGGACGCTCCGATGAAGGGGCGAGAAGCATTCGCGCCGGGTGATTGGGTCGAGTGGACGCCCTACTGCGGGACGCCGGTACAGGGCTCCGTGTGGTCGAATGGGCCTGGATGTGCGAATTGGTGGATCGTCACGGACCGCTCCGGGGTCACGGGCGAATGTCACCTCATGGAGCGTGACCGGCTGGGCGGATTCAAGATCAACGGCGCGGAAGTTCGCTCCCTCCGGGGCGCGATCCCCGAGCAATTGCCGTTCGAGGAGCTTCCCCAGACTCCGGGCGCCAGGATTCCCGAGCCGCCGCAGCCCTACGCACTGTGGGAGCGGAAGGGATTCGAAAAGGTTCAGCGCCCTGTTTCCGTTGAAGTCTCCGGCGATCAGATGGCGATTTTCGGGACGGTTCGGTATTACCCGCATCGGATCATCACCGTGGATGGGTTGGAATTCGTCGTCAAGCTGCATTGGCATGAGCGCACAAAGGCAGCAATTTTCGAGCCGCGCGTCTTCAACGGCGAACAGCCGATAGCCACCCTGGGCAGGATGGAGAGTCTTGCCGAAGCGGTGAGGCGATGCGAACGGTACGCGCGTGTGGTGGACGCGGAAGCAGCGGAGCGCGTCTATTCCGAGCGGTCCCGGAAATATTTCTCACCCGAGTACATCCATAGCGGTACGTGCCCCAAATGCCAGGATGAGAACGAACACCCTCTCTACGCCATTCCGGATTTCGATACGCTGCCCGGGGGTCCGCTCTGTGCGGTGTGTCTTGGATTCAGGGTGCGCGCGGCGGCGGAGAAAATCAGCACGGTCGGTCGTGCGAAGCGTGTTGCCGCTGTACGGCGTCCCTCCTTCGAGCGTGCCCAGGGGGTTGCCGCGTGGGAGAAGGGGCAGCGTGAGGAGCGACGGGAATTGCGCCGCTACCGGCTGGAGTTCCCGCTGGACGTGGCGCTTCCGTCGGTGGACGACTCGCGCGTGTGGGGTGCACAGACTCCGTTGGGCGGGGACAAAGAGCACGGCTGGAACTGGCCGTGCCGTGACGAGTCGTACCGCGTAGAGGTAGCCGGATTCAAATACGCCGTGAAATGGGACGGCTCGGAATGCGTCGGTGTCGGCTACTGGCAGGACATCAAGAACATCGTGCGCAGCCATCGTCACGCTCTGGAGCAGGAACGGCGGGAGCGGGTGCTGGAGCGGTTGGCAGGGAGGGGGAATCCTGCCCCGGCGGCGGAGGCGCCCGAGAACGCCCCCGAGCGGCCTGTAGCGGCTCCGAAGCGCGTCCTGTGGGCCCCGGGTGACCGGGTGAGCGTGAACGGACGTCAGGGCCGTGTGCGCAGCGTCGACATGGGCGGCTCCCCCGTCCGCGTCGCCTGGGGCGACAGCCACACCACAAGCGCGGTTCCTGCGGCTGAGTTGGAGCGCGCGCTGGAGCAGCCTGCCGAGCCACAGCAGCCGGAAGAGGAGCGGGCGCCGGAGCCCCAGGAGAAGGAGCTGGAGACGCCCGTGAAGACGCCGAAGCCGAAGAGCGCGCCCAAGGTTGGGGATATCGCGTTCAGTGGCGAGAGGGGCCGAGAGCGGGCGGAAATCCTCGGACACGCCTACTGGGTCTCGATGCTGGCGGGGTGCTACTTCATCAAGCACCTTGGGAGCGGCGTCGAGATCGCGGCCGGGGTGAAGGGGCGCCCGGCCATGAAGCGCACCGTCCTCGCGGACGCGGTGGCGCGGGGAGAGGCGGCGGAACAGCCGGGAGCGGAGGCACAGCCGGTCGCCGAAGCGCAGCCGGAGCCGCAGGTGTGCGAGGACTGCGAGGAATCCCCGTGCGCCTGCTACGACCCGGACGCGCCGCAGCCGGAGCAGCCGGAGGAGAGCCACGCGGCGGCCGTCTACCCGGAGCTGCGGCCGTGGCTGACGCGCTGGAAGGAGGGCGACCGCAAACGGGTCCTCAACCTCTTCTGTGGCCCCGGGGGCGCCTGTGTGGCCCTGCGCAAGGTGCTGAAGAGCGACGTGGACTTGATCTGTGTCGACAGCGAAGCCCGCTGTGTCGCGACGCAGCGCGCCGCCGGGTGCACAGCGATCCACGCGGACGTGACCACCCTCGACCCGGCGGACCCCGTTTTCCGGGACGTGCACGGGCTGATCGTGACCCCGCCCTGTATCGACTACACGGACGCGGGAAAGCGGCTGGGGCGGCTCGCCGAGAACATCGACATCCTTGGGGAGGCGTGGGACTGCGCGCGGCGCGCGGCCGGAGCGATGCCGCTGTGCGGGGGCGACCACCCGGAGTTCGGCAAGGAAATCACCTACAAGGAGCCCAACGGCGCTACCTGGTTCGACGTCCGCCGGGACCTTGACGGGTACTCGGGCGTCACGGGTGGCTTGATGCTGGAGATAGCCATATGGACCCTGGGCCTGGAAGCCGCCGGGGCGCCCCTGGAATGGGTGGCCGTCGAACAGTCCTCGAAGCTCCCCGAGGAGATACGCGGGGAAGTCGTCGCGGACTTCCAGCTCCTCGGCTGGTCCATCGCGGAGTGGACGATCGCGGACGCCGCCGACTACGGCAGTCCCTCGCACCGCGTGCGCTCCCTGCTGTACGCCCGCCGTGACGGCGGCGCCATGTCCATGGAGGCGCCCGAGGACCTGACGACGGGCGCGGCAGAGGCGACCGGCATCCCCGAGGGCACCACCGTGTGGACGCGTGGCAACCGCAAGACGTCGGGCGGGAACGCCTTCACCATCACCGCCGAGCCGTGCACGGCGATCACCAGCAAGATCCGTTCGTGGGATCTCGGGGAGCACGGCGGGCGCTTCACGCTCGAACAGGTCGCAGCGCTCGTCACGATGCCCCGTGACCACCCCGCGCAGGGCTCCCGCACGGCCATCTGCCAGCAGTTCGGCGACGTCATCGCGCCCGTGGCCGCATGCGCCCTGCTCGGGGCCGCCCTGGGCATCGCGTGGCTGCCGATGCTGCGGCAGTACCTCGCGGAGCAGTACCCGGACGTGCACCGCTTCGAGCCCGAGCCGCCGCAGGTGAGAGGCCCCGGGCAACTGCACGTGTGGGAGGACGACGGGGGAGCCGTGCCCGGCGTGGAGCCGCCGCGACCGCAGCCGCAGAAGACCCTTCTCCAGCAATTGCGCGAGGAGATCGCCGAGGCCGACGCGACCCGTACGGCGTTGCCCTTCAGGGAGACCCTGGAACGCTACTGCGGCCCGGACTGGAAGCCGCTGGAGGCGACCGCCGACCCCGTCTTTGAGGACGACGGCCAGGAGGACGACGAGCCGCAGCCGCAGGGCATCGCGCCCCTCACCCGCGAGCAGCGCGCGGCGGCGTGGCGCCTCGCGGCCGGGGAGGCTCCCGCCCCGAAGGTCGTCCGGCACGACTGGGGCATCACCGTGTACGAGCCCGAGCCCGAGCAGGTGTGGGCGAACGAGGGAGGGTCCGTGCCGGGCGTACCCGCGCCCAGCGTCGCCGTACCCGAGGCGCCCGCCGTCGGCGACGAGCAGGAGCACCAGGAGGAGCGGGAAGCCGTCGCCCGGATCAAGGCACTTGCCGCACAGGTGAACACGCAGCGCGCGGAGGACGAGTGCCAGGAGCGCGAGCAGGTAGCGCGGATCTTCGAGCTTGCCGACCGCGTGAGGAAGCAGCAGGAGCAGAAGCGCCACCAGGCCGCCGAGGAGCGCCAGGAGGAGGCTGTCGAGGAGCACCTGGACGACACGCCCGCGCTGACCTTCGCCGAGGTGATGGCGGAACTCGCCGCGCTGCGGGAAGAGCTCACGGGCGAGCCGGAAGCAGTCGCGGAGGAAGAGGAGGAACGCGGCTTCGCCGAAGTCCTCGCCGATCTCCGGCAGGCGCGTACGGAGCTGAGGGGCGCCCCCACCACACCGGCACCTGTACGGACGGGGATCCCCCCGAGGCTGCGGCGGGGGCCCTGGTGACGCTGGCGGCGGGGGCGTACCTGGGGGAGCTGATGCCGCCGAGGGTGTAGCGCCCCGGAGGGGCTGGGGCGGCAAGGCGCCGTCGTCCCGGCCCTCCCCGGGGCCGTCCGGAAAATCCTGCGGGGAGCGGCTGGCCGTGGCTGCGCCGAGGGACGGAACAGAAACGCGCCTGCCTGCGGGCGCGAGCCGGTGATTTTTCAGGGACGAAATCCGAGGGACAGCAGCCGGCCAGATCGGGCAACGGGTCGCGTGGCCGCCGTCCCGGCGATCGAGAGAACAGACGATGACGACGAGCAAGACGCATGCGTACCAGGGCCGCGAGATCGAGATACAGCCCGCCTCTATGAAGTACGGGCCGCCGTTCTTCCGCGTCGGCGCGGGCGACTGGATGCAGGGCAACGCTGGGGAGAGCCCCGCCGACCTGCTGAAGAAGGTCAGGGCGACGATCGACGACATGGACGCGCGCCCGGTCCAGGCGAACGCGTACCGCTGGTGGTACCGCCCCGGCGACGTTGAGACGTGCAAGCGCTCTGCGGGGCGCCTGAACGAGCACCACAAGGGCCGCGGCATGAGCTGTACGGCGCCGGAGTGCGTGAAGGCTGCCCGGGTCGAGGCGCAGCGCGCGAAGCGCCGTACGGGCCTCACGGCGGCGGCCGTCTCACGGCTGTTGACGCGCTCGGGGATGGCGCGGGCGGAGCTCCGCAGCGACGGCACCGCGAAGGGCGAGGGCTTCAAGTGCCAGGGCGAGGACCGGAATCGCCGCGTCGCGGTGCTCTGGTGCGGGGGCGAGGCGACGGCCGGCGAAGGACTGCCCGAAAATCTCCGCGCGTGTGCGGGTGTGCTCGCGGGCGCGGGCTACCCGGTCCGGCGCACCCCTCATGGGGCCGCGCTCTGGATTTTTCCGAAGGGCTCCACGCCGGCCGAGGGGCTGGAGCTCGAAGACGCCGCCGAGAAAGAGGAGTTCGAGGCCGAAGAAGCCGAGGACTTCGCCGAAGATTCGGCGGACTGGTCGCCGGTCGCTCCGGTGGAGGGTCAGCTGGAGCTCTGCGCGGAAGGCGGGGAGCAGGAGCCGAAGCCGGGTGCGGAGCGCTGGGACATCCGCCGCGTCCGTGCCGTCCTGGAGGAGAAGTTCGAGGAGGCGTACGGCGGGCGCGACGGCTTCCACGTTGGGCCGGAGATGTGGGACGTCATGGTGACGCGGCAGCAGGGAACCGCGATCACGCGCCCTTGCGGTGCCGCAGGGGAGCGCTGGGACGCCGCCATAGCGAAGTACCTCGTCCACCTGGAGGCGGCCGGCCTGGAGGTGGTGCGGAAAAACCGGCACTGCATCGTCGTCCGTGTCCCGCGGCCGGCCAAGTCGCAGACCCTCGCGCGGATTTCCCACGCGGGCGAGCTGGGCGATTTCACGTACGCGGTCACCTTCGACGGCTTCCCCTCCATCGGCGGCACGCTCGTCTTCCACACGGCCGGCATCGGCGCGAGCGGCTACACCGTCACCGACCACGAGGGAACGGCGGTGAACGTCGAGCGCGCGGACCGGAGCGGCACGGTGGAGTGGCTGGCCCATCACTACGGGCTGCCGATGCCGCTGCGCGTGGTTGAGGCGTAAGCGGATTTTCTGACCGAACTTCACATCCCGGGCGGCTGCGTGAGGTTGGCTGCCCGAAGTATGGAACGAATCGGCTGAAAAAGGACCGCAACTCTCTGACCTGGCCTGTAACATCTATAGATATAGGTGATACGGCATTTTGGCCCGATCGAGTGAGGGGGCTCACATTGACGACGCCGACGGAACGACTCCGGCTTGTCGCCCTGCTGCGCGTCAGCACCAAAGGGCAGATTGATGCTTACGGCCTGCCTGCACAGCGCAAAGACGTCAAAAAATGGGCAACGCTGACAGGTCATCGCCTCGTGGATATCCTGGAAGACAAGGCGATTTCCGGCACTGAGGATGAACGGGAAGAACTGACCAGCGCCCTGGAGATGCTGGCCGAGGGGCGGGTGGACGGACTCCTCTTCCCCAACATGGACCGGCTGGCGCGCGAGCTGACGATCCAAGAGGCGATCCTGGCCGTGATCTGGTCCCTCGGCGGGCGCGCCTTCACCGCCGACGGCGGAGAGGTCTTGCAGGACGACCCCGACGACCCCATGCGCACCTTCGTCCGCCACGTCATGGGTGCTGCCGCACAGCTCGAACGCGGCCTCATCACCAAGCGCCTGCGCAACGGCCGCAAGATCAAGGCCGGCCAGGGAGGCTACGCCTACGGCGCCCCCCGCTACGGCCAGAGCGCCAACCGCGAGACCAACGAACTGGACGACAACGAGAAGGAGCTGGCTGGCCGCGCCCTCGCCCGGGAACTGCGGGAGCAGGGGCTGAGCTATCGCGACATCGGCGCCAAGCTCAAAGAAGAGGGCTTCAAGACGAAGCGCGGCCTGGATGACTGGCAGCCCGCCACCGTCGCCCGTCTCCTCGATGACGAGTACCGCCAGCGCACCGCCGAAGGCGCTGCCCGCATCCGGCAGCAGAAGAAGGAGACCGCCCGCGCCCAGAAGGCCCGGCGCGTCCTCGGCAAGGTCGGCTGAGGAAACGCACGAAAAAGGCGGCGCCAGGAGTAGAGGCCCTGGCACCGCCGGATCGAAACCCCAACCGCTACAGAAGGAGCTCCATCCATGAGGATAGCCACCGCGCTCCGCGCCTTCGCCGGCCGCGTGCTTGCGCCTCGTGCCTCCAAGGGGCGTCACACTATGACGGCCCCTGCGAAGGGTGTACATACTGCTGACAGCCTTGCCCCTGACCAGCACGTTTTCAAGGGGATGCACAGTATGCACACCCTTCCGCCCGCCAGGGGTGCTCACAGTGGGAGGGCCCTTTCCGCCGCCGAGGGTGTTCACAGTATGAAGACCCTTCCGGCCGCCGAGGAGATAGAGCAGGCCGCCCGCGACTACGCCGAGGGCGCGGAGCTCTCCCGCCGGGGCGAAGCGCTGAAGAGGCGCGCCCGGAAGGTGCTCCAGGCCGTCCCTGACGGCGTGTACGGCTGCGCCACGGTCACCCGCAAGGCGAACGCCCCGATCGTGGACAAGAACGCCGTGGTGGAGCTGCTGCGGACGCAGGGGATCGAGCCTCCCCTGATGGAGCGTGCGCCGTCGCTGGTTGTCGAGATAGCCGAGGCGCCCGAGATCTCCGCCGAGAAAATCGCTGTGCCCGCCATGCTCGTCGCCGCTGCGCCTGCTGACGATCCGTGGAATTTCTCGGATATTCTCGCCGGCCTGGACGCGAAGCTGGCCGCTGCCTGATCTATGCCCTTCATAGTGTGAAGGGCACTGCCGAAGGGCTCCGAGGGGGAGGCAGAATCTTCTCCCTCGGACGCTTCTGGCGCTTCGGACGCTTACGGCGGGGAGACTACCCCCTCGCTCCTCCTGTCGCTGCTCCGTACGAGCGGCCTTCCCTGTAGGGGATTCGGCACTAGAAACACTGGAAACCCGGTTTTCTTTACTGGTTTCCTTCATTGCTTTCCTCCCCCGGCTGCCTCTTTCGCTGCCGGGGCTCTCCGGCGCCCTGATAGGATGGGGCGCGTTACCGCCCCGGCAGCCGCCGGGGTTTTTGCTTGTGTTCAAAGGATTTTTTCGTGTTCGGCCTGTTTTTCGGGATGTTCCGGCTGATGTTCTGGCTTTGCGCCGCGTCGGTGGACATGATGTTCGCCCTGTGCACCCTCGGGAAGATTGACCCGAAGATTCGCCGGATGTTCTGAGGGGCGCCCGGGGCGGTAGCAGAAACGGCAGGGAGTGTCTCTCCCTGCCGTAAGCGTCCTGTCCGTCCGAAGCGTCCGATGGGATGTTTTTCTGCGTCTGGCTCCGGCGGAATTCTGGCACTGCCCGCCACTGCTTCGGATACGGATTCCTGAGCAAGAGGCCGGCCGAGCACACGCCTCCCCACACAGCTCACGCAGTTACCCGGCTCCAGCCTGCGCAAGGTGAGGGATATCCCCGTAGGAGTTCCGGATACCACGGCGCCACGGCTCTGCCCTGCGCGCTGGCGCCTGCCCCTCTGTACGCGTGCTGAGAGGGGTGTCTGTGTGTATAGGGGTAATGCTGTGAGGCAGGTGCCCCCTACGCCCGAAAAATTTTGACCTAATTCGGCGGCCCACAATAGGGGGTATGAATACTCAAGATCCCATCATCTTCGCCCGCGCCGATCAGCGCAATCTCCCGGCGACGCTCTACTATCCCGAGAACGCCGATCCTTCGCTCATCACCAGCCAATTCCCGCCCGGCTTCTTCACGTGGAACGAGTACGCGGGAGCCCCGCAATTCCCCGCCGACATGGTGACGGATGTGGTTGCCGCCTTGCACGAGCATTTCATCCGCGTCGAGCTCCAGTACGGTGCCCACCCCTCGCGCCCCGAGCACTCCACGACCCTCACCCGCCCCCGTCACGGGAAGCGCTCTCGCCTCGGCCCCTCCATCCCTCGCATCCCCGCGCCGCCGCAGCCGGAGGAGGTGCACGATGAGCAGAACCCCGAGCAGTACGAAGCCGACGCCGCGAGCCCTTGCGCAGTCGCGGCATAGGTGGCAGCTCCGCACCGGTGATGACCTCGACGCCGAGGCGGGCTCTCCTGTAGGACTGACGGACCCTCCCCTGACGGTGCCGGAGCGCCTGGACGAGCGCGCCCATATGGATCCGCCGTACGGTCAGCCCTTCGTTCCCCCGGTGCCCGTGCCCTACACCACACGTGACGCTTCCGGCGCGGTCGTCAATATCCCCACAGGCTCCCGCACTCGCACCAGCGTGGAAGTTTTCTGGAAGTCAGGCGTCGGCAGGAAAGGCAACGACCCGCAGCGGGCGAACGATGCAACGGCCGGCCTCGACTCCATCGGCATCATCGCCCACGTCATCGCGGTGACCGCACCGGGCCTGAAGGTGGACGGGCAGCAGTGGCCCGGCTTCACGATGCGTCAGCCCAATGCACGACTCAACGTCAACCTCCAGGGCCTCCCACGCAATCCCCCTGAGACCGGCACGCCGTTCCTGGTGACGATCGCTGCGGAAGGCCCCGGAGGTCTTTCCAAACCGTGTGAGGCGATCCCCTGCTATACCGCGTAGGGCGGCCTAAAGGACGGGGCGAGTCCCCGGTGTGGGAGGCATGTTGACCGGCTCGCCGGGAACTTCCTGCTGCCTGGGAATCGTCTGCCCGCCCTGCTGTTGTGTGCTCTGCGGGCTTGGGGGCGGCTTCGGCATGCCGCTCCCGTTCGGGGTGCTGCTGGGGCTGTACGAGCCTGCCGGACGCCAGGCATTGACGTGTTCAGGGTTTACCTGATTTCTCAAACCGTCGCTCAGTGTCGCGGGGTGTATTCCGGTCATCGCAGGATGCACATCATGGATGGAGGAGAAGACGCCGGGCCTCCATCCCTCCTCCTCGCCGACGTGGGACGTGTACGGGGCAATGGGGCTTTGCTGGGTACCGGGATCGCTGCGGGTGACGCTCTGCCATGCATCTTGTTTCTCGGGGTAATTCAGTCTCCATCGCACGATGGGCCTCCGGAAAGTGGTGGGCTTTCAGTATCGCGCCGATTTTCACGCGAGGACAATTGCCCTTGGAAGGAATTCTGAAAGGTGAAATGCAATGACTGGTCTCGTGGACCCCGAAGAGTTCTACAGCCGCAGGGCGCGGAACATGCAGATGTACGAAGAGCGGATGGCGGGCAGCACCCGCATCAGCCCCACAGCGGGCGATGAGGGCGTGCTGCCGCCCAGTGTCGACGACATCCGCCGCCGCTCTCATGAGCTCGCCGTGAGCCGCTACCTGAATCAGGTGCGGCCGGCCTCAGCCGTCCAGCGCGTTGTCCCCGAGCCGCGGCCGTCTTCCGGTGCCCCGGTCTCGAAGTACAGCGACATTGTCTGACGGTGTCGTAGATGGCGCGGATCTGGGACCGCGACGCGATCGACGTCCCCGGCTTCGACGAGCCCGAGCCGGAGCGACCGCGCTTCCACACGGTGCGGCCGTCGCTGACAGAGCTGAGTGGGCGTTTCGCCGTACGCCAGGAGACTTGGGAGGACACCGAGGACGGGACGACCCCGTTCCTCCGCCGCATGGCGGCACACATGGAGACGGCGGCGCTGCGGCGGCGCCCGGCGCAGATCGCACGCCAGGGAGCCCCGCAAAGTCCCCCACGCCCGCGCCCGGGGGAGTCGGAGTTCATCACGGTCTACGAGCGCGGCATGCCGCCGTACACCGTCCCGTACGCCCCGCAGCACCCTTCCGTCCCGGAGGTCGTCCAGGAGCCCGCGGAAGAGCTGGAGGAGGAGCTGGAGGAGTTCGTGCCGCTGGGGCATCCTGGGACCTCCTGGCGCTCGTCCAGGGTCCTGCACAAGTGCCTCGTGGAAGAGGTGCAGGGACGGCGGATCTGGAAACCGAAGCCGGGGCTTTACCTGGTCAGAGTGCACGAGCTGGCCACGATCCCCGGACGCCGCCGCATGGAGTACGCCGCGAACGCCGATCTACGCCGGTGGGACGGCGTGCAGCTGGTGGACGTCTGGGTGACGCCGAGGCAAGTCGTGAAGGTGCTGGAGCAGTACGCCGGCCGGGGATGGGTGCGGCTGCGGATCGACTGCGCGGGGAAGAGTCCGCGCAGCGTGCAGTGGAGGGTCGTCGGGACCGCGTAGACAAGACCTCCTCCGCCGTGCGCGCAGGCGCGGGGAGAGACGACGGCGGTTCCCGGCACCCGTAGGGATTTACGTCGGAAATGTGCGCGGGAGGGGGCGGGCACTGCCCTCTGCTGCCAGAGCGACGCCGTAACTGTTCGCGCCGCGCGTTCCCGGTTCTCCCGGCTGTGCGCGTCCGTCCCGGGTGGTTGGGAGGGGGCGTGAGGGGCGGCAGCCAGACGGTGGGCGTCGCCGCCTCGGTTTTCGAAGAGATGCGCTACTGGGGCCCGCGCAACAGGCTACGGGGGTACCGTCCGAGGTAGGTCACCCGGACGAGGAGCCTGTGATGCCCGACGAGCCGACCATTGGTGAGAACCTTGCCCGCCTCCGTGGTCAAGCAGGGCTTACACAGGAGGAGCTTGCGACAAAATCCGGCGTATCCGTCGCGACCATCCGGGCGTTGGAGAGGAACGGGCGGACGACCGCGCTCATGGGAACGCTCGCGAAGCTGGGGCGTGCCCTGGACGTGAGGCCCGCAGCGTTGCTGGGGCAGCCTCAGACGCTTCACCAGGCGGACGGTCCGGAAGCGAGTCTTGCCCTGGTGCGCCGGGCTGTGCATGCCCTTGACGAGGTCCCTGGCGTGCCTGTGGCGGCTGAGCCGAGGGACGTTCCGAGGCTGGAGGATCTTCAACAGACCGTGCGCCTGTTGTGGAAGGCGTATCACGATGGGAAGCAATCAGTGCTCGTCGCCGGCCTTCCCGATTTGATCAGTGGGGCGAAGGCTGCTGTACGTGAACGACAGGGGCAGGCGGCGCGCGAGGCGTCAGCGAGCCTCAGCCGCGGCTACCAGCTTGCAGCGCATGCCGCTGTTCACCTGGCGCAGGATGATCTGGCGCGTAGTGCGCTGGAACGAGCGATGATCGCAGCCGATCAGGCGGAGAACCCGTTGCTGCTCGCTGCGGGGTGCAACTCGCTGTCGTGGGTTCTGCTGAGGCAGAACGAACCGGTTCTCGCCGGAACGGTCGCTGTGGGCAAGGCCGATGAGCTGAATCCCCGTTTCGCGGTGTCCGAGTACGAGCCGTTGCGGATGTGGGGGCGGTTGATGCTGTCGGCGGTTACGGCGGCGTCGCGGCAGGAAGACTACGCGACAGCGAGGGAGTTGCTGTCTGCTGCGATGAGGTGCACAACCATCGTCCGCCGCGATGGACTCGACTACACCAACGGTGGTCACGGTGCGGCATTCGGCCCGGCGAAGGTGGCGATGGTCGCGGTCGAACTGGCCATCTCCGAAGGGAAGTCTGAGGATGCCCTGAAGCTGGCGAAAAAGGTCACCCCCTCGCGGCGCGTTCCACCAGTCACGCGGAGCCGTCATCTGCTGGACGTGGCGCAGGCCCAAACTTGGGAAGGGCAGTTCGGGGAGGCAGCCTCGACACTGACCAAGGTCATGAGTGCGACGCCGGAATGGATGCGCTACCAGGTTCTCGCGCGTGACGTCGTCCAGCAGATCAACGAGGGCAAGGGACGGCGAAGGGTCAAGGAACTCGGCCCCCTTCTTGAACACATGAACCTGGCCGCCGGGTAGCGATGGTCAACTGATACGCCATGTAGTAGTTCGCGGTGAGAGATCATGGCGGCACTGTCTGTACTGGTTCCTACCTCGCCGCCGCCGCGCTTCGCTCGATGCATGAACAACTCCGACGCACCGACTCCAGCCGTGGCTCCCTTCATCAGCCACGTGAGTCCGCTCAAGAGGAATGTCACCTACGACCACCGCGCCCACCAGGCCGCGCTTCCTGTGCAGCTGCACCACGCTGACGGCACCGCGAGCGAATCCGCGCTGATCCTCACGCCTGGCCAGATCGAACTCCTCTGTCTCCAGCTGGAACAGGTCTCCGGCGCCCGAGATCATGCCGAGGCCGGGGAGGAACGGTGACGTCCAGCCTTCCCCCATGGCTGCGCGAGGGTGCGAAGGTCATCGACCCCAGCGCGGGGCGCGAGGGTGTCGTCCAGTACATCGGGGAGTACGAGGATCCGAACACGCGCCGCCGTATCCCCCACGCGGTTTTCCTCCGGCCCGAGGGCGGCGGCCGGGAATGGGTCGTCGAGGACCCGGGGGCCCTGCGGAATGCGGGCCGCCGATGAGCGGCCGGCACGCCCACCACGAAGACCCAGACAAGATCGACTTAGGGCACCCGGCGCGCTCGTTCGTCGCGCTGCTCGCGGTCGCTGTCGCCGTGCCCGCCGCCGTAGTTCTCCACGGATGCGGCGGCGCACTCCTGGACGAGGACGAAACCGCGCCTCCCAGGCCCGTACCGGTGAGCGTGCCCGACATCTCCACGCCAGAGAACTGACCAGCACTGCACCGGACGCATCGGTGACGCACCAATCGACCAGACGAAAGGCGGACCACCTGTGTACGCATTCGGGCTGTGTGTGGATAAGCGCTACCTCCTGCCGTCGATGGCCACGATTACGTCGCTGGCCGACGGCCTGACAGGCCGCGAGCGTCGGGATGCCGCGCTGCGTGTTCTGACACTCGACCTCGCTCCGTCCCATGCCCTGACCATGGCTGATCTGGTGCGGCGCCTGGGGTTCGGATCGTTCGACCTTCGATGGTGCAATCCCTCACGGCGCGCACGCCTCGTGGAGGACTCCTACATCACGATCACCACGTACCTGCGGTTCCAGTTCTCGCCCGACTTCGTCAGGCGCCCATACCTCATCTACGTGGACGCCGACGTGATGGCGCGCGGCAACCTCACCGAGCCCCTGGGGAATCTCGGCCCCGACCGCCTCGGCGCCGTCCAAGACGAGTTCAATCCCGCCGTGGGCGAATGCCCCGCCCTGCCGGGCCTGGCCGAACAACACCCCTCACTGCGAGGGCGCACCTACTTCAACGCGGGGATGCTGTGGATGCCGGCCACCATGCTGTCCCGGATTCGCCGAGGTGTGGAACAGGCTCTGGTCCAGGGGCATCGGTACATCCACCACAACGATCAGGACGCCTTAAACCTCTGGCTCCTGAAGTCCTCGGCGGCGCAGCCGATCGCCCCCGTGTACAACCGGTTCGACGTATCCCGGTTCCTTGAACACGGTGAATGGGTACGCCGGGTCGTCCGAAGGCCCCTGCACTCCGGTGACGCCCGGCTTCTGCACTTCGTTGGCCCCATCAAACCGTGGATGTCCTCATGCCCGGTGACCGACGACGTACGCCTGTACCG
Source organism: Streptomyces xingningensis (assembly GCF_054957865.1). Taxonomy (NCBI): domain Bacteria; kingdom Bacillati; phylum Actinomycetota; class Actinomycetes; order Kitasatosporales; family Streptomycetaceae; genus Streptomyces; species Streptomyces xingningensis. The sequence continues at coordinate 6,581 of NZ_JBDJPF010000047.1, read as the reverse complement.
GAACCTCCTACGGGACGTCGAGCGGCAGCTCGACCGGCTCGGAGTCCCCGGGATCGAGGTCCCCGCATGACCGCACAACCCCAAGAATCATCGGTCGTGCGTGCTTGCCGGGGACTCCTGGGTGACGAGGCCGCCGCATGGATCCGGCTCACGAACGCCCCGGGAACCAGCGTCTACCGGGTACAACTGGTCAGCTCCCACACGGTGATCCTCAAGCTGTACGCGGCAGCCTTGGCGTGGAGGGCATCGCGCGAGGAAGCCGTGATCAACGCGGTGACCTCCGCCGGGACGATCCCCACCGCCCGTGTCCTCGCACGAGGACAGGTACCCGGTCGGGACACAACCGCTCTGATCACCGCCGACCTTGGCGCCACGAGCCTGGGCAAGGCCGTACGCGACGGCACACGAAGCCGCCCTCAGTCGCTCCACTTGCTCGGCGAACTCCTCGCACAGTTCCATCGCGTACAACTGACCGAAGCCACGATTCCTCATCGCGCCATCGCCGATCAGGTCACGGACCTGCACCGGCTGTGCCCCCGCGACCTGTTCGCCAAAGCCGAGCCGTCACTGCACCTCCTCACCGACTGCATGGACGACGTCCAGGACCTCGTGTGGTGCCACGGAGACCTGCACCCGGAGAACATCCTCATCCCCGAGGCCGGCGACCGCGTCGGCGTACCGCACCTGGTCGATTTCGAGGAAACACTCCGGTGCCTGCCCGAGTACGACATCGCCCAGACCATCGTTACCGCGGACGCCTTCAGCGCCGAAGACCGCGCCGCAATCACCGCCGGATACGCACTGCCGTTCTCTCACCCCATGGTCGACGCGCTCGTGGTCGTCCACGTCGTGCGCGGCTGGACCTACGCCGCCCTGGCCGAGCAGCGCGACGTCCCCCTGTGGGCCAGCCGGATTCAGCGTGTGACGGGAGCACCCCCATACCGATCGCTTTCCGATCCGACCCGGAGGGACACATAGCCATGACCCATTGCGAACCGGTGCTGTCCGTGGTGATCCCGGCCTTCAACGAGGCCGCCTACCTTCCCCGCTACCTGCCCACGGTCCTGGCCTCGGTAGAACTCTGGGAGCGCACGAGCGGGGACCGCGCCGAAGTCATCGTGGTCAACAACGCCAGCACCGACGGGACAGAGGCCGTCGCAGCAGGGTTCGGTGTGCGTATCGTCCACGAAGCGCAGCGGGTCATCGGACAGGTTCGCAATACCGGAGCCCGCGCAGCTGCCGGCAGGTACCTCTTCTTCACGGACGCGGACGTAGAGCTCCCCCTGGAGGCCATCAACGCTGCCGTGAAAGTGCTGGCGTCCGGTGAAAGCATCGGTGGCGCCATCCCGCCGCACTACACCCCCCGGCGGCTCGGCGCCCGACTCCTCTGCTGCTTCTGGGACTTCTACCGGACGCGCAAAGGAGGAGCACAGGGCGTCGCCCAGTTCTGCACCGCCCAGGCGTTCCGCGCTCTCGGCGGCTACCGTCCCGACCTGTTTATGAGCGAGGACATCGAGTTCTTCGCCCGCCTCCGGGCCCTCGGCGAACAGTCCCAACAGCCGGTTGTCCTCCTCGACGAGCTACGCGTGAAGCCGTCCACCCGCCGCTACGACCAGTGGCCCACCTGGCGAATGGTGTGGTGGCAAAACCCGGTCACCGCACGGCTGCGCCTGACATCGCCTCGCTTCTGGAGCCACTGGTACGACACCACCGTCCGCTGAAACCGGCTGGAGACCCTATGCGGATCAACCTGCCTGTGCCCGATGGCGAAGGCATCTACAGCTTCCCCCGGGACCTCGACCATGCGCACCACACATGGAACCGCCAGCTCGCCGAACGCCGCATAAGCGGAGACACCTCCGTCCTCGAACTCACAGCGCCACACACCGGATTCCCCTACTTCATCGAGGCCCGCACGTCCACCGGGCGCCCCGTCGTGGCTATCGAGCCCCACCACGACGACTTCGCCCTCTCGGCTGCCGGTGCATTCCTCACCAACCCCAGGCCGCTCACCGTGATCACCATCTTCACCCAGTCCTCCAGCGTCCACCCCGCCCTGCAAGCGGCCTACCCCACGGTGCAGGCTGTCTCAGCGCTACGAGCCCGCGAAGGCGCCTCAGCCCTGTGCCCCCTCGGCGCGGACCGTCACCTTCTCGGGCACAAGGACGCCGAGCCGCCCTACAGGCCGTACGAGAAGACCCGCCTTGACGAGATCGCCGAAGAGCTGCGCACCGTCCTTGCCGACCACGACGGCGCCGAGCTGATCGCCCCCGCCGCCGTTACCCGCCACCCCGACCACCTACTCGTCCACGACGTCGCCCGTCGGCTCGGCTGCCGATGGTTCTGGGAAGACCTCGCCTTCTGGCCCACATACGCCCTCGCTTCATGCGACCGGCACCTCTTCCACACCCGTGCCAGCAGTGGACTGCTCCCGGAACTGATCGACATCACCTCGGTGGTCCTCGACAAGCTCACGCTCCTGCACCAGCACGGGTCACAAATGCACCCCACCCGCGACATGTACCGGCCCATCCGCCACGCCTGGACAATCGCCGCCGACCTCCTCGACCGTCCTGCGGACCTGGCCTGTTTCGCCGAGCGCTTCTACCGCCTGGAGTCACCGTGAAGATCATCGCCGTGGAAGGGCCGTCGTACTCGGGAAAAACCGAAGGCATTAGCCACCTCCGCAGCACCGGAGCCGTATCGGGCACGCTCATCTTCGACTGCTACATCGAGCACATCAGCCGGCAAGAGGACATCCCGCCCGCACGCACGACCTCGGCTGCCGAACAGCTCCAAGCCTTCGAAAGGTTCATGCGCATTGAAGGTGACCGCGTACAACGGCTGGCCACCCAGGCCGCCACCACCGTCATCCTCGACCGGTCCGTGGACACGCTCATGGCTCACGCCTACGCCCTCGACCGCCTCTATGGCTTCGACGTCCACGGCCAGCTGCGACAGCGCCTGGCATGGTTGCCCTTCCTACAGCCGGACCACACCCTCTACCTCGACGCGCCCCTCGAAACCCTCCACCTCCGCCGCAAGCAGAGCGAGCACGACGCAGCCGAAAGCGACTACTTCCTCCACGAGCCCGCGTTCCTCGACCACACCCGCGACTACTTCCTCGTCCCGGCACGAAAGCCGATCTCGCGAGAGATCACCGTCATCCCAGCTGACGGGTGCCAGTACGAAACCGCACACTCCATTGAGGCCCTGGTCTCCTACTGGAGCAGGTGAGCCCGTTGCCAACCGTGCTCTTCGCGTGGCGCCGCACACCGCCGCCCTTCCTCATCGGCGGAGCCGAGGTCTCCCAGCAGCTCCTCGCCGAGGAGTTCGCCGCTACCGGCTGGCGAGTCCGATATCTCGGCTCCTACGAAGCGCCGTGGAACAGAGCCTCGGAACTCAACAAGATGAAAGATCACCTGGTGCGCAGCGACGCCCCATGGCACGAGTTCGCCGGTCAGCTGCGCTACACCTGGCGCGGCGTGGACTGCAACGCCGTACCCCAAGAACACCTCGAAGCCGCCCTCACCAGCACCCTCGCCGAGTACAAGCCCGACTTGCTGATCACCTCGCAGGAGGGTTCCGCCGCCCTGGCCGCACGAGGTCGGCACACGACCACCGTTGCCGGATGGCTCCACTCGGTCTCGCCCACCGGTCTCCACGTCCTCGACGGGCACCCCCACTACGCTTTGGCCACATCCAGGTTCGTCCGCTCCCGCGTGCCAGCAACGCCCCGGACCAAGGTCGTACTGTTCTACCCGCCCTTCGCTCGCCCCTCGCTGCCAACTCGGGCAGCCGGAGAGGCAGTTCTGATGATCAACCCAGTGCCGGCGAAGGGCTCCGTGCTCCTCCACGAACTCATCCAGCGTATGCCCCAGCAGGAGTTCACCCTCGTTGAAGGCTGGTGGGACACCTCCACCGAATTCAGCTCGTACCCAAACGCGACGTACCTACCGCGCACCTACGACATGGGCCCGCTCTACGAACGCCACCAGCTCCTGCTTGTCCCCTCCGTCGTCGAGGACGCTTTCCCCCGCGTCATCGTCGAGGCTGGCCTCCACGGCCTACCAAGCATCGGCGCAGCCCGAGGAGGTATCCCAGAAGCGATTGGGGCCGGCGGAATCGTGCTCCCCGACGACTCGACCGCCCAGTCCTGGGCGCAGGCCATCCGGTCCGTTCAGCTCCCCATTCTGGCCGCACTGGCACAGCAGCGCGCAACGCCACTCACACGGGCATGCTTACCCGAACTCGCCGCCGCAGGCGTCATCCCGCTTTGCGCTACGAAGCCTGGGTGAAGGCTGCCTTGACCTCGTCAAGCCGGTCGGTCCACCAGTGCAGTAGCTTCTCGTCAGCCGCGAACAGCTCGTCGCAGCCGGTGTCCCCTCGGTCGTAGTGCCATTCGAGCGTCCAGAAGTCAGTCATACGCTTCCACCACAACCGGTGCACCCCGTCGGCCAGCACATCGTTGCCCAGGGGCACCACGGACAGATAACCGCCGACGAAAGCGGACACCCGCGCCAGATCGAACCGGCCACCCACACCGAACTGGACCTGTGCCGTACGCACGACCTCCTCGGCGTAGGGGCGCACTCCCAGCCGGTCCCAGTCCAGCACGGCAGAGACCGAGCCGTCGTGCCACAGAAGATTGCGAAACTGGAAATCACCGTGGGTCCATCCCACCGGCCCCGCAGGCTCTTCCGTGGACGGACACGAAGCCGCGTACTTGTCGATCAGTATCTTGCGCTGCTCCAGCGCTTCGCCGGCTTCCTCATCAAACCGGTCCAGAGGCTGTGAGAGCACTCCGAGCAGCCTGTCCGCTGAGGCCAACGCCTGATCGGGTGTGGTGACCCTGGTCCGCACGGATGGCGGAATCTCCGGCAGCCCTGCGCTCGGTGCAACCTGTTCCAAGCTCCGGTGCATACGCCCCAGCAGCTCACCAAGTCCAGCCGCCTGCATCACCGAGAGATCGCTACCGCGCACGTGGACCCCCTCGGCCCACGGAATCAGGCAGTATGCGCTGCCGCCGATCTCGACCACAGTGTCACCGGCCTTGCTCACCGCTGGAGGGCATACCGGGACGCCGTCCGCTGCAAGGAAACTCAACGCGCCCAGGTTGCGACGGACTTTGCCCGGAGCGGCATCGGTGATGCGCTTGAGCGCAAACGTTCCCCGTGAGGTCTGCAACATCCAGTTGGAGTTCATCAGCCCCTCGGCGAGGTAGCGCCACCGATACACATCGCCCAGCTCGAAGGCATCAGCCAGTCGAGCAAGATCCTCGTCGAGGATGGCACCCTTCGCCCCGACAGCCACAGCACTCACGCCAGTCACGTCGCGGACGATACGCCGACCCTGTCGGGTCCGAGAAATGGATCACAACAGCTCCGGGAGGCCCCCCAGCGAGCAGAATCCCGGGGCGGCAGCGAGGCCGCGCCCAACCCTAAAACCACTCCGAGATCGTTTGCCGCAGACGCACCGCGAATGCCCGGTGACTCGCCTTCTTCTCCTCAATATCGCCGACGCGCCACCAACGGATGCACCACACCGGCTACGAAGGCGCGACGACGCCGGGCACGCTGATCGATTGACCCAGATCGCCACGGGCGCATCGAGTGGTGTACATGACACCCGGCTAAGGCTGTGTGCGGATCGCAGCCAGGATGGCGTCCGCGCCTCGTTCCAGGAGTTCCGCAGCCACCGTCTCACCGACCGCTTCCGGGTTACTCAGGGGGCCGCTGGCGGTGGCGCGGATCTGTGTCTTTCCGTCCAGGGAGGTGACCGTGCCGGACAAGTGCATGCTGTCGCCGCTCACCGTGGACCCCAGCGGCGTGCACACCCTGAGTCGGCAGGAGCCCAGCCCCCGCTCCTGGAAGCTTCCCCCTCTCCTTCCCTGACCCCGGACACGAAAAAGCCCCCGCTCCCGGAGTCTTCTCCAGGGCGGGGGCTGTCGTATCAGCTGCGCGGCGGCTGGAGGGTCCAGCGGGGCACCGGGATGCCGCGGCGGCCGTACTCCTCAGTGAGCTCCCGCCTGACCTTCCAGCGGGAGCCACTGTCAGAGGCTTCTGATAGTTCCTCTCTCATGGGACTCTCTCCTGAGCAGCCAGCGGTCGTGTACGCGATGCACCATGCCGGTCACGGTGCGGTCAAGGCAGGGGTCTGCCTTGAATCACGGCAGCGGATACGCGCACATGAACGCCGTGGTTGGCTTCTGCTGGCCGAGTTTGCTACGCCCACCGCCCGCGACGCCGAGGTGATTGAGCGGGCGGTACTCGACAGCCTCGCGACCCGGGTGTGGGAGGCAAGCGGATGGGGAGCCCGGGGCATCGACGGTTTACCCGGGCACGGCACTATCGCGGGTTGTCGCCACTGCGGGGCGCCCCCTGCTACTCCTCGTCTGCGGGTGCTGAAGGGCGCCTTCCTCTCTGCGGATCAGATGCCACAAGGGGGCTTCTCTGAGACGTTCGACGCGCAGCTTGTCAGCCCCGAACGCATACGGCTGGCCTTGTACTTCGCCGAGGTCTCACAGGAGTAATTGTCAAATCCTGTGGATCGGCGGTGTGTTCATGCCGCGTGTGACTGCG